>JALUUZ010000445.1 GCA_027021095.1 Gammaproteobacteria bacterium | reverse complement strand
TCGAGCCGCGGTAAGCAGGACTACCTGCCGCAGGATTTCGTGTTCGGCTTCAAAAACAGGAAACGGGTATACATCGACCGTGTCGTGTTCAACCCGCTCAGCGGCAGCCTGGTCTACAACATCCCGGACAAAAAGGCCGCCTGGGTAAAAAAAGTGGCCATCTATGTGTCCAGCGAATCGACCTTCCGCAATTTTACCCATGTCAAGACCGTCGAGCTCGAAAAAAAAGGCACTGAGCAGAGTTTCAAACTCGGTGTCGATGCCCGCTATATCAAGTTCAGGCTGATCGAAAACCATGGCGGACCCTACACGAGCCTTGGCGAACTGAAACTGATCGAGGGCCGAAAACCAGGCTACCATTCGGTCATGATCGAACACTACGGCAGGAAAAAATCCACGCTGACCGGCACACAGCTATTGGCTGACCCAGGCGACACCGCGAAACCGCCGACAGCCAGCCGTACCGAACATGAACCCAACGACACTTTTGCAAAGGCCAACCTGCTTGGCCCACACGCCTTCACCAGCGGTATGATCAAGCCCCTGCTCGACCTGGATTATTTCAACTTGGAGCAACCTGCCGGCGATCGATCGGCAAACATGACGCTCACTACCCTGTTACAGGGCACGCCGTATATCAACACCTCGCTGACCCTGTATGACCACAACAAAAAACCTGTCAGGAAGTTCGACCCCAGCCAGTCCGCCGACAAGCAGGTCAGGCTGAGCTGGTACCTGCCACGACAACAATACTATTACCGGCTCAACTCGGTCCCGGCCTCGGTGATCCTGATGTGGGACACCAGCGGCAGCATGAAAGGCCGCGCCAAGCAGGTGATGCAGGCGGTACAGAAGTTTATCCGCAACAAGCCCGACGATATGCAGCTCAACCTGATCCGGTTCGGCAATGGTTCGGTCGAGACCCTGCTGCCGGATTTCAGCGCTGACAAGAAACGGCTGCTCGAGGCAATCGACGGCAAGTTCAAACCGGATGGCGCCACGCCGTTGTATGATGCGATCCACACCGGGGTCGAACTGTTGTCGGCCAAAAAAGGAAACCGCGCACTGGTGATACTCAGCGATGGGGCGGACACGCAAAGCAAACTGAAACATCACGAGCTCTGGCCTTACCTGGAACGCCACAAGGTCAGGATCTACACCATCGGCCTGGGCATCGAGCTGAAAATCTTCCTGCCACGGCTGCTGTCTACCGGCCAGCAGATTCTCAATCACATCGCCGGCATCAGCGGCGGCACTGCCTATTTCACGCCTGACCCGAAACAACTGGACGCCATCTACCAGGCAATCGGCACTGAACTGACCCACCCCCCGGGCTACCTGCTGCTGGCACACCCGAGTCGCGGACTGGGCAGCCTGCAGCTCGTTGCCACCGGCGAACATATTCCCGCGGTTTCGGCCCCGACCCATATCGAGCTGATCGTCGATGCCTCTGGATCGATGCGGCGTAAAATGGGCGACCTGCCCAAGATCGACATAGCCAAAACCGTATTGACCGAAATCGTCAACGAACTGCCGGACAAACTGCGTGTCGCGTTACGTGTCTATGGTGACAGAATCCGGGAAGGCAAAGACGGCGACTGCGAAGACACCAGGCTGCTGCACCCGTTCCGCGGACTGCACAAGGCTGAACTGGTCAGGCAGATCAAATCGCTCCGCGCCCTGGGCACCACCCCGATCGCCTACAGCCTGGAACAGCTGCAAAAAGA
>JALUUZ010000444.1 GCA_027021095.1 Gammaproteobacteria bacterium | reverse complement strand
GAGCCTGATCAAGGAGTATAAAACCACCGGGATCAAGGTAGCCAACGATCTGAAGGAGCTTGCACTGCTGAACCGGAAAAAGATCAAGGCGCTGATGGATTCAAGAAAAAAACAGCTTGAACAAAAGTATAAGAAATAAACACGCGCTAGTCCGCATTTCTTAGCGGCATTCGTCGCGAGACGGAGCAAGGGCGCGACATGGGTGGCTTTCGCGACCGAGCGAAAGCCAGTCAGGGCGTGCCATTGCTCCGTCGCAGTAGAAGGGGGATGAGAAATGCGGGCTGGGTGCACCTGCCCTGCCGAGAATAATTTGCGGTACACACAGTCTTGGAACAATAATTGAATGAAAAACCCGGCACTGGCTGATAAAATTCAGCCACACCGAGCCCGCTTTGCTCACTGTCTCGCTGCGAACAGTGGTGAAAACTCTGGGCCGGGGAGTGAACAACATTTATACATCCGCATGGCGGACACAGACCATCGCAGAGACAACGGCCAGATGAAAGAACTCGTACTAGGGGGCACCCGTTCAGGCAAAAGCCTGTATGCTGAAGAACTGGCAAAAAAAAGCGGGCTCGAGGTTGTCTATATCGCGACGGCTCTTGGTGAGGACGATGCCATGCGCAAGCGGATCAGGCGTCACAAAAAGCGCAGGCCGGACGAATGGGAACTGATCGAGGAACCCTATTTCATCGGCCGGGTCATCAATGAAAGAGCCAGCCAAAACACCTGCCTCATCGTGGACTGCCTGACCCTGTGGGCCAGCAACCTGATCCACAAAAAAGACAGGTTCTGCATGCGTACTGAACGTGGCGCGCTGATCAAAGCGATCGACCGTACACCCGGTCACGTAATCCTGGTCAGCAACGAAACCAACCTTGGCCTGGTGCCGATGGACTCGATGGCACACGAATACTGCGACTTCGTCGGCCTGCTGCACCAGCAGCTGGGGGAGATGTGTGAGCGGGTGACGTTTGTCGTTGCCGGCATCCCGGTCCCTGTCAAACGTTAAGACTGTATTATCAACCCTGCTCTCTATACATACCCTGTGTAATAAACTCATTCTATGAAGTATGCAGGAGCCTGCCTCAAACCAGGCAATCCCGCAACCTTGCCCATCACTTCTGTTTCTCCACCAAATACTTTGATTTGTCAATTTCAAAATAAGTTCTAGTATTAAAGTAGGAACTTATTTTACGCGGTTTCTCCAGGAGAACACCATACTACCGCACAAAGCTGAACCGTCAGTCGTCTTTGGTTACAACAGGAGAAACATCATGAACAGATCCAGTCAATTCTCATGGACAGCAGGTGCCTTGCTGTTTGTATTCAGTATGCTGTTCAGTGGCATCGCAACGTCAGGTCCGACCATCGTGATCGATCCATACTACGGCCACTATGGCTACTACGGACACTATCGTCACGGGCGGCACTATGGCTATTATCGGCATGGACGGCATTACAGACATTATCGGCATCGGCGCCACTACGGCCACTACCGACACAGAAGGCACTATCGCCACCGCCGGCATTGGTACTAGCCCGCATTTCTTACCACCGTTCGTCGCGAGACGGTGCAAGGGTGCGGCCTGGGTGGCTTTCGCGACCGGGGAGCGCGCAGGCAAGTAGGGTGCGTTGTACGCACCACCACCACGATAGAACGCATCGCATCACCCGAAGATGCTTTGCTGGCTCGCCGACAGAGCGAAAGCCAGCCAGGGCGTGCCATGGCGCCGT
>JALUUZ010000443.1 GCA_027021095.1 Gammaproteobacteria bacterium | reverse complement strand
GCAATCATCTTGACGCCGCCGGTGGTGCATACGCTGGAACAGGCACTGGAATTCATCGATGACGATGAATTGGTCGAGGTCACACCGAATTTTATTCGTATCCGTAAAAAGCTGTTGACAGAGAACGAACGTAAACGTGCCAGGTCGGCCAAGGCAAGTTGATCGCCGGCACTACAAGCCTGATAATTGAATAGTCAAGACCTGGCGCTTGCGGGCTGGGTGGCTTTCGCGACCGAGGAGCGCGCAGGCAAGTAGGGTGCGTTGTACGCACCACCACCACGATAAATCGCATCACATCACGCGAAGAGGCTTTGACACGCTGGCTCGCCGACCGAGCGAAAGCCAGCCAGGGCGTGCCATGGCGCCGTCGCAGTAGAAGGGTGGTGAGAAATGCGGGCTAGTGTTTTCACGCAAAAAAAATCCCCGGTGCATGCACCGGGGATATCATGTAGCCAAACTTGGCTGGAGGTGATTGATTGCGTACCAGCAGATATCCATTTCGGTCAGTACGCTTCCAAGATCCGTGGAAAATTGGGAGACAACCCTAGCAGTCCTTGCTAGTAACATACTTGAAGTCCAGTAGTATGTTGTGGAGCTATCATGCCATGATTGCCGGTTGGATACTGTCAGGATTCGATGGAAAGTTTTGTAGGAATTTTCTTACTTAGTTTGGCCGTTTTTTGGTCAAACCTGCCTTTTTTGTGGTAATTGCCGCGCACTATTGCTCGTAGCAAGACAGGTTGTATCGTGCTGATGCAGGGTTGATTGATGCTTGTTTGTCCAAACTGCCTTTTTAGTGCAGCCATGGGATTTCGCGCAGCACCAATACGGGCCGCCTGTGGCTTACACCAAACCCGGTAATTCTATATAGTAGCGACCTACGGGGGTACTGTTTGCAGAGCTGAAAGGAGAAGTCGATGATCGGTAAGAAAAACATTGTGTTTGGTTTTGCTTTTTTTATCTTGACCGCGTTGCTTGGTCCGTACATGTACAATGTCATGGCACCAAAGGAAAATGATGCGCTGCAGAAGAAAATCCAGGCCTTTGGCGAATTGCAGAAGATGCAGCAGAACAAGTTTCAGGACGACCTGGGTGACAAGCTGACCCTCGACAAGGTGGGCGAAAAGCTTGCCAATGCGATACGTGCCGTCGAGGAACTGAAGCGCAAGCAAGAGGCCAGGCTCAAGCTTAAAAGCGGTGCGCATGCGCATGGCAACCTGGAGTCGCTGCTGAATATCGTGGTCGGGCTGGCATTGTGTTTTCTGGCCGCACCGCGGCTGCTGAAACAGGCGATCAGCTGGCTGTTTCTGCTCGGCGCATTACTGCATTCCGGTATGGCCTATCTCAGTTACTTTCCACCGTTCCAGTTCGGCTGGGCCGAAAGTCTACTGAAGTCAGGTGCCGGCCCGATCCTGCTGTTGAGCGGCCTGGTACTCATGGCGGTCGCTGCTACGCGATGGCTTAGATCGGAAGTCATTAAAGACTAGTCCGGGTTGGAGAGGCGATGACGGTATTGTTTCCGGCGATCAGGCCGTACAGGACCTACCACTGGCAGGTGGATGCAGTACATACCTTGTATGTCGAAGAGTCGGGTAATGAGCAGGGCCTGGCGGTGCTTTATCTGCATGGCGGGCCCGGCGGCGGCTGTGCGGCGTTCAACCGCCAGTACTTCGATCCAAACGTGTTCCGGATCGTGCTGTTCGATCAGCGCGGCTGCGGGCGTTCGCGGCCGCACGTCGGCTTGCAGAACAATACCACTCAGCACCTGGTCGAGGATATCGAGTTGATCCGCAACCGGCTTGGTATCAGGCAGTGGATGCTGTTTGGCGGCTCATGGGGTTCGACGCTGGCATTGTTGTATGCACAGGCCTATCCGCAGCATGTGCTCGGGATGGTGCTGCGTGGTGTCTTCCTCGCACGCCAACGCGATATCGACTGGTTTTTTCAGTCCGGGGCCGGGCGTTTTTATCCGCGGCAGTGGCAGCGGTTTGTCAGCCTGGTTCCGGCACACCGGCAGAAGGACATCGTCGGTTACTATTATCAACATCTGCTGACCGGGGCGGACGAACTCAAACGCATGGCGGCTGCCAAGCACTGGGCAGCCTGGGAGGCGCATTGTGCGACCCTGGTGGCGGACGACTCCGGCCTTCGCAGCAAGTTCAACAGTTCCAGTGCCCTGGCCCTGGCCTGTCTCGAGGCGCACTATATGGCGAACCGGTGCTTTATCGGTGAAAACCAGGTGCTGCAGAACATGCACCGGCTCGCCGGGATTCCAGGGATCATCGTGCATGGGCAGTATGACATGATCTGTCCGTTGGAACAGGCGTTGCTGCTGCATCAGCACTGGCCTGGTTCAGAGTTGAACGTGGTGCCCGGCGTCGGCCATGCCGCGACAGAGAAGCCGACGCTGGCCGAACTGGTCAAAGCTGTCGAGACGATGGCGCAGCGTTTACAATGATTGCACTGCTCCAGCGGGTCAGTCATGCAAAGGTCGAGGTCGGTCAGCAGTGTATAGGCCGTATCGGTCAAGGGCTGCTGGTATTCCTTGGTGTGGAAAAGGAAGATACGCAGCACAGCGCACAGCAGTTGTTGCAGCGGGTGTTGGGCTACCGGGTGTTCGAGGATCGATCAGGCAGGATGAACCACAGTCTCGTCGAGGCGGACGGAGGTCTGCTGATCGTGCCCCAGTTTACGCTTGCCGCCGATACCCGCAAGGGCAGGCGTCCCGGGTTCAGCACCGCGGCGCCGCCGGACAAGGGGCAGCGGTTGTTCGAGTATTTTACGGCGCTGGCCAGGCAGGCCCATCATACGGTAGCCAGCGGGAAGTTTGGTGCGAACATGCAGGTCAGTCTGACCAATGATGGACCGGTGACCTTCTGGTTGCAGAGCAGGGTTTCATAGAGTCAGTGTGCCTACGACGCAACCTGCCGCCTCTTGTTGGAGTGTGGTGATTTTGTTAACCTCGGGAAAAGGGGTTATTGGCAAAAACCGGATAATAATGAGGGAGTCACGTGTATTACAGAGTTTTCCGTACAGTATACAGTATACGCTGTACGGCCTTGCTGTGCTGCTGAGCCTGGCGGTGGCAGCCTATATCTATTTCTACTTGCACAAAGTCTCCGGTTCATTGAACCTGGCGTTGATTCCATTCTTTATCGGTGTCTTTTTCTGGGGCTATTTCACCGGCCGGCCCTGCCTGACGATCTATGCCGACAGTTTCGAGTACCGGCGTTTTCCGGTCGGCCGTTCGAAGATCGTGCTGCTCGAGGATATCGTCAAAGTGGATATACGTGGCACCGAGATTCTGATTTACTGCGCAGCGCTTGGAGAGCCTATTCGTATCAAGAGTACCTCGTTTGCCAAGCGGCAGCTGCCTGAGGTCACGGCTTATTTCAAGAGCCTGGGCAGCAGTTGAACGGCATCCATCCGCATGTGTGAAGGCGCGTGGTTTGGGTGATGCCGGCGCGTACAACGGCATCCTGTTTCGGCACTAATGATCCTCCTTTAGTGACATCAGGCTGGTATTGCCCCCGATCGCCGTGGTGTTGACCGACAGCGCGCGCTCGACCGCAAACGCCTGCAGGTAGTTCGGGCCACCGGCTTTAGGCCCGGTCCCCGACAAGCCCTCGCCGCCGAATGGCTGGACGCCGACCAGGGCGCCGATCATGTTGCGGTTGACATAGATGTTTCCGACCCTTGCACGGTTGAGAACCTGCCTGATGACCGTCTCGATCCGGCTGTGGATTCCGAGGGTCAGGCCGTAGCCCGTGTTGTTGATCGCATCCACCACCTCGTCTAGTTGGCCGGCTTCGAATCGGACCAGGTGCAGCACCGGTCCGAATATCTCCTCCTGCAATTGCCCGATCTCTTCTATTTCGAAGACTGTCGGGGGAATAAAGTGTCCGGGCGGCAGCGTGGCAGGAAGTTTTCCATGGTGTATCACTTCGGCCTTTTCACTCATCAGTTCGATATGCTGCTGCAGGCGCTGTCGTGCCTGCTGATCGATTACCGGGCCTATGTCAGTGCTGATCAGCGCCGGGTCGCCGATGGTCAGCGTCGCGATTGCACCGCGTAACATTTCACAGAAACGCTCGCTGATCTCCTGTTGCAGAAACAGTACCCGCAGCGCGGAGCAGCGCTGGCCGGCGCTGTTGAAAGCAGAACTGATGACGTCTTTGACCAGTTGTTCGAGCAGTGCCGAGCTGTCGGCGATCATCGCGTTCTGGCCGCCGGTTTCAGCGATAAACGGCAGGATCGCGCCGGGCCGGTTCGCCAGTTGACGTTGCAGCAGGGCTGCGGTCTCAGTCGAGCCGGTAAAGGCGATCCCGGCCAGCGCGTCTTGTGCCAGCAGCGAACGGGCGATACCGGCGCCACTGCCAAGCAGCAACTGCAGCACTGACGGTGGAAAGCCTGCCTGGTGGCAAAGCCTGACGGTATACCAGGCGGTCAGGCTGGTTTGGCGTGCCGGCTTGGCGATGACCGTGTTGCCGGCGACCAGCGCGGCGCTGAGTTGACCGAGAAAGATCGCCAGCGGAAAGTTCCACGGGCTGAGACAGAGAAACACCCCGCGGCCATGCCAGCTGAGTTCGTTGATTTCGCCGGTCGGACCGGTAAGCCGGCTGCTTTGAGCGAACAGTGCACGGGCCTGCTGGGCGTAGTAGCGGCAGTAGTCCACCGCTTCACGAATTTCCGCCAGCGCGTCCGGGATGCAGCGGCCGCCTTCTTTGACGATCAGTGTCACCAGCTGGTGGTCGTGTTCTTCGATCAGCGTGGCCAGGTTTTCCAGGTATTCGCAGCGTTGCATGACAGGGGTGGCCTGCCATTGCGGCCTTGCCGCCAAGGCGGCCGCATAGGCTGCCGTGGTGATCGTGTCATTGGCCTGCAGGTAGCTGCCCAGGTGCTCGTCTGTATTGGCCGGATTGGTGACGGTGCATGGACGTTCTCCCAGTTCTTCACCATCGACCAGGCAGCTTGCAGCATAGTCGAGTGGTGCCAGTGCGGCTTGCTCAAAGGCCTGGCAGCTGTCCGGGTTGTCGAGGTTGTATCCCTTGGCGTTCAGGCGGGTTTCCCCGTACAGTGCCGGTGGCAACGGGATATCGGGGTGCGGGACCTGGTCGAGTTTCCTGAGTGTTTCGACCGGCGGCCTGATCAGGTCCGCAATATCGGCCTCGCGGTCGGCGAAGCGGTTCAGGAACGACGTGTTGGCGCCGTTTTCCAGCAGCCTGCGGACCAGGTAGGGCAGCAGGCTTTGATGACTGCCTACCGGTGCGTAGACCCGTACCGGGAACGAGGTGTCGTTGTCGAGCAACGCGGCAAATACTGAGTCCCCCATGCCATGCAGACGCTGGAACTCGTATAGCCCCTTGTTTTGCATGATTTCAGAGACCGCCGCCAGTGTAAACGCATTGTGCGTGGCGAACTGGGGATAGAGCAGACTGGTGTGCTCACTCAGCAGGCGCGTACAGGCCAGGTACGAAATATCGGTACAGACTTTACGGGTGAATACCGGGTAGGATTCCAGTCCCGCCAGCTGCGCATGTTTTATCTCCGTGTCCCAGTAGGCGCCTTTGACCAGGCGCACCATGATCATCTTGTTGTGTTCTTCGGCCAGGCCAGCCAGCCATTGAATCAATGGATAGGCCCTTTTCTGGTAGGCCTGGACCGCGATGCCAAGGCCGGACCAATCCGCGAATTCAGGCTGTGCAAACAGCGATTCAAAGATGTCGAGCTGCAGTTCGAGCAGGCCGGATTCCTCGGCGTCGAGTGTGATGCCGATGTTGGCATCCATCGCCAGCAGGCAGAGCTGTTTTACCTTGGGCATGATTTCCTTGAGTACGCGCTGGCGCTGGGTGATTTCCAGGCGCGGATGCAGGGCAGACAGCTTGATCGAGACCCCGGGGCGCTCGACCGGTAACGAAAAATCTTCTTCCGAGGGCGGGTAGCGGCTGGCGATTTCGGTGATCGACTCTCGGTAGCGGTCGAAGTAGTTTTCAGCATCCTGGTTGGTGACCGCCGCTTCGCCGAGCATATCGAACGAAAACAGGCAGTGCTGGCCATAGTGAGACTTGGCACGGGAAATGGCTTCCTCGATGGTCTTCCCCATCACGAACTGGCGGGCCATGATCTGCATCGCCTCTTTCAGCGCCAGCCGGATCAGTGGTTCGCCACTGCGGTTGGCCAGGCGTTTAAAGAATTTTTTCAGGTCATGTGCGTCTTCATCGAACGAGACCACTTGGCCGGTCAGCATCAGTCCCCAGGTCGAGGCGTTGACGAACAGCGAATGGCTGGCCCCCAGGTGGGTCGACCAGTCTGCGCTGGCAAGCTTGTCCTGAATCAGCCGGTTGGCGGTGTCGTTGTCCGGAATCCGCAGCAGGGCTTCTGCCAGGCACATCAAGGTGACACCTTCCTGGGAAGACAGGTCGTACTCCTGTAAAAAGGCGTCGAGTCCGCCTTGGCGAAAAAATTTTTCGCGGCTGACGCTTATCAGTTTTTGCGCAAAACGCATGACCTGGCTGGTGGCCTGCGGCGGCATTTCCGCCATTGGCACCAGTTTTTCGACGTAGCTGGTTTCATCAGCAAGCCAGGCACTGCGGATCGCTGCCCTGGCGCTGAATTTCGAGTCAAGCTCTGCTGTCATGCGATGTCCGTTGCGTGTTACTGAGTCAGGTGGGGTTTTACTCTAATCATAGCCATTGAATGCAGACATGGAAGCCGTTCACGCGGATTTTGAATAATATTTGGACATTTATCAGTCTCCGGAAGCATAGCGTGCAGCCTGATGGTTGGGTTGACGTGTCGGAAACATCCATGACAGGTTTGTGGGAACAGGTTCGATCCCTGTCGGCTGGCCAAACCGGGGCCGGTCCGGGGATTTTATTTTATCGGGTGTTTAAACCTATGGTTATTCGATGTATTCTATAAGCTGTCAACAACCGGGATTGAATCAACGCAGATCATGAGCAGCAGAACCGCCGAGGTAAGCCGGGATACTCTTGAAACCCAAATCAAGGTCAGGGTCGATCTGGATGGAGACGGCAGCGCTGAGCTCGATACCGGTGTGCCGTTTCTTGAGCACATGCTCGACCAGGTAGCACGTCATGGCATGATCGCGCTGCGAATCAGTGCCAAAGGTGATCTGCATATCGATGCACACCATACGGTGGAGGACATAGGAATCTGCCTTGGCCAGGCGTTCAGTAAAGCGCTGGGTGACAAAAAGGGTATTCAGCGTTACGGACATGCCTATGTGCCGCTTGACGAGGCATTGTCGAGGGTCGTGATCGATTTTTCCGGCAGGCCGGGGCTGGAATACCAGGTCGAGTTCAAGCGTGCGATGATCGGCAGCTTCGATGCCGACTTGTTGCATGAGTTTTTTCAGGGGTTCGTCAACCATGCCGGCGCGACGCTGCATATCGACTGTTTGCGTGGCGCTAATGCACACCATATCGCAGAGACGGTGTTCAAGGCTTTTGGCCGTGCTCTGCGCATGGCAGTCAGCGCAGATCCCCGTATGCATGGCCAGACACCGTCTACCAAAGGTGTTTACTGATCGGTGACAGGCGGCATGGGTTGCGATGTGATGGAGGCCAGCAGAATTTTATTCAGGATTCAGGACTCATGCAGACGATAGCAGTCATTGATTACGGGATGGGCAATCTGCGCTCTGTCGCCAAGGCGCTGGAACATGTCGCGGGCAACAACAAGGTGGTGGTGACCTCGGCGCCGGAACTGATCGCTGCCGCCGACCGGATCGTGTTTCCCGGGCAGGGAGCGATCGGTGCGGCGATGCAGCATCTGCAGCAACGTGGTCTGTTGGAGCCGCTGACCGAAGCGATCAGCACAAAACCGTTCCTGGGGCTGTGCCTGGGCCTGCAGGTGCTGATGCAGCACAGCGACGAGGACGGCGGCTGTGACGGCCTGAACGCGATTCGTGGCGGTGTACATCATTTCGACCAGCTGCTGGCGGATGTCGGTGACCGGCAGCAGTACAAGATCCCGCACATGGGCTGGAACAGTGTCGAGCAGGCCGGGCCACACCCGTTGTGGAACAAGATCGATCAGCACAGCCGTTTTTACTTTGTACACAGTTATTATATCGAGCCTGAAGATTCATCGGTGGTGGCCGGCTGGACAG
>JALUUZ010000442.1 GCA_027021095.1 Gammaproteobacteria bacterium | reverse complement strand
ATGGCTAGTATCCGGGCAAGAAAGGAAACGAAAACCTTGTATATCGACTTTCGCTATCGGGGTGTCCGATGCAGGGAACAGACTGCACTGAAGGACACCCTGGCCAATCGCCGTCGCCTCGTACGTATAGCGAAGAAGATGGAGCAGGAAATCGGTGCAGGCACGTTTTCCTATCGCCGGTATTTCCCGAACAGCAAACGGGCAGACATGTTCGAGGCGCCGGTAACCAACTCGCCGAGACCTACAGAAGACGAGCTTGCTGGTGCCGCCGTGAGCGCAACGCAGTCAGGCGATGATCCATCCAGGACCTGTGTGCATGTAACCGAATCACCGTTGTTTGTCACGTTCAGTGAGCAATGGTACTCGGAGCGTGAAATCGACTGGAAACGATCCAATCAGCTCAAGGTCAGGGACATCCTCAACAAGCATCTTGTCCCAAGATTCATGTGTCATGCCTCGTGTTACACGCCGGTCGATGCCGCCAGCCGCAACAAGGGGGCAAGGCATCGATGCCACTGCTCGGCGGTGTCCCAGTTTTCGTCGAAGTTCACGATCCAGCCATAGGGCGGTCTTCCGCTGGCGAACCACCATTTGCTGGTCAGTGCGATCGGGGTCAGCCCGTATTCTTCCGGGTTCCGATCATATTCCTCGGGAGCCCGTGAAGCGGATATCACCAGTTCCGCCCGGTGGTCCGTCGCCAGCCGGTTGCCTTCCTGATGGATCAGCCGTTTTGTGCTGATGAAGCCGGCCCAACCGTCGATTTCCGGGTTGTCGTGGAAGAAGTTGTAACCCATGAAATCGTCACCCTGACTGAGTCTCGCGCCCCCGCCAGGAAGAAATCGCCACAGGCTGTGCATGAAGTGTTTCTGCAGCGGGGTTCCCTTTTCCTCCCAGTCCGTTCGTGTGTGTGTGAAACTCTGCCTATAATTCGGCATGAATCCGAAAACACCATTCAGGTATCCCAGAAACTGCTTCAGCACCATGGTCATGTCCGGATCGGCCAGCGTATCCGTCAACGGTGACAAGCGGTTGACCAGATCCTCCCAGTACACCACCGGGTAATCCCGCTCCTTCGCCAGCTCTTTCAGATGAGCCTCGTGCCTCCGACTGCGGGGAACGAGCGTGAAAATCTGGCAACCGACCTCGCCGCCGAACATCTCCTGCTGTACTTGGGCGATTTTCTTCAACCGCGGCAGATATTTCTGCGGCTGATTGTCCTGGAATGCCGCATAGAACTTGTTCTCGATGCCAATCACGGCGCCATCCATCGAGAGCTGCATGTCCACGCGGCCCCTACCACCGTCATCATCCTCGGTGGAAAATTCGGTCATGCAACTGAAGAAGGACTCGAAAACCAGCGGCCCCTTGCGGGAGTGGTCGGACAGGAACCGGAAGAAGGCGTCACGGATTTCCGGGGAGCCGACGATGAGGTAGCGCAGCAGCGCCGTGGCCATCTCCTCCTGCCGGAGCCCCTCGATTTGCGCAAACAGATTCACCTTCGTCCTCCTTTACCTTGAAGAATGGTGTTTTCGATCATTATTGCACGAGAACCCCGATGTAATGACGTCATTTAACTCTATGACGACATATTATGTCGTGACTGACGGGTATTTCCCTCCGGAAGCAGATTTAGTTCCGGTATCTCCGGAAGCGTAATTGGACAGGCTGCTTTGCAGGGTGTCCTCGATTTCCGCCCGCAAACCGGTGGGCCTTTCCACGACGACCTGTTCCCCAAGCCCGAGCAGCCACCACCT
>JALUUZ010000441.1 GCA_027021095.1 Gammaproteobacteria bacterium | reverse complement strand
CAAAGATCAGGCCGAAAATGGCCGCCAGCAACATCCGCCGGCGCCTGATGCCGGTGCGGCCGTCAGCAATAAAGTAGCCGGTGATCGTTCGTGACCAGGACATCAGGCGCTCATCGAGGGAAGATTCAGCCGTATGCCGGTGCCCGCGCAGCAACAGCCGCGACAACCAGGGCGTCATGGTGAAGGCCACCACCAGTGAAATCACCATCCCCATGCTGGCATTGATCGGGATCGGGCTCATATAGGGTCCCATCAGCCCCGAGACGAACGCCATCGGTAACAGCGCAGCGATCACGGTAAAGGTTGCGAGAATCGTCGGGCCGCCGACCTCGTCGACCGCGCGCGGGATGATCCGGGTCAGGCGGTCGCTGCCAAGCCCCATGTGGCGGCTGATGTTTTCCACCACGACGATCGCATCGTCGACCAGGATACCGATCGAGAAGATCAATGCAAACAGCGACACGCGGTTCAGCGTAAAGCCCCAGACCAGCGATGCAAACAGGGTCAAGGTCAGGGTGATAATCACCGCGCCGCCGACGATGCCGGCTTCGCGCCAGCCCAGCGCGATCAGCACCAGCAGCACGACCGACAGCGTGACGAAGACCAGCTTGGTCATCAGTTTCTGCGCCTTGTCATTGGCGGTCTTGCCATAGTTGCGGGTAACGGTCAGGTTGACGGCATCAGGAATATACACGCCTTTGAGATGGTTCACGCGCGCAATGACTCTGTCTGCCAGGGTCGAAGCGTTGACCCCCGGCTGCTTGGCGATGACCAGGGTGACCGCAGGGTAGGCGGGTGTTGTTGCCCGTCCGGTTTTGGCCGTGCCTTCTGCATAGAGGGTATAGTGAGCCGGTTGTTCCGGTCCGTCCTCGATGGTCGCGACATCACGCAGGTAGACAGGCTTGCCGTTGTGGACTGCAATGACCAGGTCCTTGAGCGAATCCGGTGTGGACAGGAATTTCCCGGCCTGGACCTTGATTTCACGGTTGCCGGCAAGCAGGCGGCCGGCATCGCTGCTGGTGTTGGAGGCCTGCAGTGCCTTGCGCACCTCGGCGAACGTCAGGTCATAGGCGGCCAGCGAAGCCGGGCTCAACAGGATACGCGCCACCTGTTCCGGCGCGCCGATCGTATAGATGTCGCGGGTGCCCTTGACCCGTTTCAGTTCGGCTTCGAGTGCATGGGCGACCTTGCCCAATGTATAGCTGCTGTGATGCTTGTCTTTGCTCCACAGTGTCAGCGTGACGACCGGAACGTCGTCGATACCTTTCGGCTTGATCACTGGCCGGGAGACACCGACGCCCCGGGGCAGCCAGTCTTGCTTGGAGTAGAACGCATTATAGAGCCGCACGATCGCTGCGGTGCGGTCTTCGCCAACTTTGAACTGTACGGTCAGGATCGACTGTCCAGGATAGGATACTGAGTAAATGTGCTTGACGCCTTCCAGCTCGGACAGGATTTGTTCGGCCGGAGTGCTGACCAGTTGTTCGACTTCTTTGGCAGAAGCACCGGGAAACGCGATAAAGATATTGGCAAAGGTGACGTTGATCTGCGGTTCCTCTTCCCGCGGAGTCACGACGATAGCAATGACGCCAAGCAGCAGGCCAAGCAGTGCCAGTAGTGGTGTGATCTGCGACGCCTGGAACGCAGCAGCGATTTTTCCCGAGATACCCAGCTTGTCGTTCATCGGGTTACCTGTTCTGTTTCAGCAGCACAGTGGCCTTGACCGGGTCGAGTACGACGCGGTCACCATCGGCCAGGCCCGACAGTATTTCTACCCGTGCCTCTGGCAGCGGGCTGCCGGTGCGGACCTGGCGCATATGGATCCCGGTGTCATCGACAGTGTACACCGCGGTGACTTCGCCGCGATGCACGATTGCCTGGCGTGGGACTGCCAGTTTCTTTGCCGTGCCGGTCTGGAAACGGACCTTGACGAACGTGCCGGGATAGAGCCCGGAATCCGTTTTCGGCAGGTCGGCCTTGAGCGTAAAGCTGTGCGACTTGGGGTCTGCATAGGGACTGAGACTGAGCTTCGACAGTTTGAATTGCCGGCCGCCGGCCAGGACGAGGGCATAGCGATAGCGGTTTACCGCCTGCAGCATGTCCTGGGGAATCTCGACCAGGACCCGCAAAGCTTCCAGCGACAGGCCGGTCAGCAGCGGCTGGCCGACGCGCGCGGTCTCGCCGACCTGGATATGGCGCTTGACTACGATGCCGCTGTAAGGTGCGCGGATCACGGTGCGTTCGAGTTCTTCCCTGGCCTGGTTGAATTCAGACTGCGCCGACTTCAAGTCGGCAGCGGCCTTGTCGAGCATGGCCTTGGAGAATAGTTTCTTTGTATACAGCGAGCGCGCACGGGCAAAGTCCGCCACCGCCTTTTTGTAACGTGCCGAGGCGGCATTGAGCCGGGTCTGCTGGTTGGTCGAACGCAGGCGGATCAGCACCGTGTTTTTCTTGACATAGTCACCGATGTCGACATTGATTTCCACGACCCGGCCGGAGGTCTGCGCTGACACGGTCGCCCGGTGGGTCGCTTCTATTTTACCGTACAGTGTGCGTGTCAGCATTGCCGGCTGCTGTTTGACGGTGAGGGTCTTCAATGCAGCCTGTTGTGCAAGACTGGCGGAACAGCAGAAAATACTCAGTAAGATCAGGTTCTTCATTGCTTCAGGTTGTATGTTGGCCGGTAGGTGATATGTAATTGTTCAGTATGCCGGTCGTGGCTGTAACGATGCTCCGCTGGGATTTCCAGAAGAATTGGCGTATATTTTCAGTATTCTATCACAGATTTGCAACTGTCAATCAATATTTAACCGGCAGTGCGGTATTGAGGCGTAGCGCAACAGACATGGAGGAATGAATGGATACACAATCATTACCTGGTTTGCGCGAAACTACCGGCCCGCTTTCACAGCAGTATATTACGGCGCAGACTCCGATGGGAGGGAACCTGCTGCCGTCGGGCATGGGAGCGACCTTCAAAGTCTGGGCGCCGGCCGCCCGCCGTGTCGATCTGCTGTGGGACTACAGCCGCAGCGAACAGGACGGCAGCTGGCAGCCGCGCAGGCGTGGCAGCCTGGTTGCCGGTGAAGGTGGCCTGTGGACCGGTTACGTCCCCAGGTTGACCCACGGTGACCGTTACCTGTTCTATGTGGTTGGACCGGAAGGGGGTACAGAAGGCCTTAAACGTGATCCTTATGCGCGTGACCTGAGTGATGAGCCACCCTGGCCGGACAGCCAGTGTCTGCTGTACAACCCGGCGTCGTTTCCGTGGCACGACCAGGACTGGAAGCCGCCGGCCTATCATCAGCTTTGTATCTACCAGCTGCATCTTGGTACCTGGTATATTCCGCAGGGAAGACATCACGGTACTTTCCTGGATGTGATCGAGCGCCTGCCTTACCTGAAGTCGCTTAATATCAATGCGATTCAGCCACTGCCGGTGGTCGAGTTTCCTACCGACTTCAGTCTCGGTTATAACGGTGTGGACTATTTCTCACCGGAAACGGACTATGGGGTCAGCGCGGACGATCCCTCGCTTGCAGAACGCCTGCAGCGGATCAACGCGTTGCTTGCCAGCGTCAACCCGGCATTGCGCCCGTATGACATCGAAAATATTCAGGGGACGGCCAACCAGTTCAGAATGCTGGTCGACATGTGTCATGTGTTCCGGCTGGCAGTGATTCTCGATGTGGTTTACAACCATGCCGGTGGCGATTTCAGCGACCGGGGTATCTATTTTTTCGATCGCCGTCCGTATGGTGATTTCAATGACAGCTTGTATTTTACGGACAAAGGCTGGGCTGGTGGACTGGTGTTCGCATACTGGAAAAACGAAGTCAGGCAGTTCCTGATCGACAATGCCGTTTATTTTCTGACTGAATGTCATTGTGACGGATTCCGTTATGACGAGGTCAGTGTGATCAGAAACGAAGGCGGAGAGCACGGGTGGAAGTTCTGCCAGCATGTAACCGATACCTGCCATTATTTGAAACCCGAAGCGATTCATATCGCAGAGCACTGGCCGGTCGAGCAGGCGGTGGTATCACCCACCCGCCAGGGCGGCGCGGGGTTCGATGCGATACTGAACGACGGCCTGCGTGATGCACTGCGCTGGGTGATCGCCCAGGCCAGCGGTGGAGCCGACGCCTTTGTCGATATGCACAGCCTGGCCGTGCAGATGGCTTCTCCGGTATTGCGGGACGGGTGGCGTGCGGTGCAGCAGGTCGAGAATCATGACCTGGTCATGACAGGGCGCCGGCCGCGTATCGCCGCATTGGCTGACGCCGGCAATCATCGTTCCTGGTATGCACGCAGCCGGTCGCGGGTGGCGATGGGAGTCGTTGCCACGGCGGTTGGCATAGCGCACCTGTTTATGGGCCAGGAAATTCTCGAGGACAAGCCTTGGAGCGACAATCCTGACAGCCCGGACCGGATCTGGTGGGACGGACTCGAGCAGGACCGGGCGATGCGTGATTTTCTGCGCTTTACCCGTGAGCTGCTGGCAGTCAGGCAGAGCCTTCCGGCGCTGCAGGCGACCGGGCTGAACATCTATCATACCCATGATCACAACCGGGTGCTGGCGATGCACCGCTGGGTCGAAGGCCAGGGACAGGATGTGGTCGTGGTGATCAGCTTGAACGAGACGACCTGGCAGGCATACCAGATCGGCTTCCCGCGTCGCGGCTACTGGTCCGAGGTGTTCAACAGCGATGCGTACGACCACTGGCCGAATCCCCAGGTCGCAGGAAACCAGGGCGGCCTGTCTGCCCAGTCCAGGCCGATGCACGGCCTGGAAACCTCGGCGGCCATCGTGATACCGGCCAACAGTATTTTAATCTTTCGATGGCAGCCGTAGGGTGTACCACGCATACGATTCCCCGTTTGAATCGGCCGGCAGCCTGCGTTGTGCGTGGTAGAGACGACCATGAATGAGTCAATGGAAAATGTCTACCGCCCGCCGGAAGCAGACCTGCGACCCGCGGCGGACAGTATGCCCCGGTACAGGCTTTTCAGGGTCTCGAGCATCGTTGTTGCGACGTTTTTTGGTGACCTGCTTGCCGGTGCGATACTGATCGGGGTGAATTTCAAGCGTACGGGTCATTATTCTGCTTACCAGAAGGCTGTCGTTTACGGGCTGATCGCCCAGGTAGTCGCGGCGCTTGTCTATGAATTGGCGGTTTCACGGCAAGTCAGCGATTTTTTTGACCAAACAGTAGCCGGTGCGCTCACATTTGACCAAACACTAGTCGATGTGCTCATGCCCATTGGTTACGGGGTTGGCACGCTGGTTGCGATGGGAGTGCTGTGCCATAGGTACCAACATGATATATTGTTCAGCCACCGGAAAAACGATGGCGCCTATCTTTCGCACTGGCTTGCAGCCGGAATAGGCGTACTGGTCTCTTTACTGACCGCCTTTGTGACCATAGGGGTACTCTATCTGACCGGTAATGACGAGGGTCTCGTGCAGGGACTCATTGAGTTGTTCAGGTAAACCGGCCTTTATGCTCGAGACGATAGAACAGCAAACCGCAGAGACAGTCCACGGCAGTGTGATCTGGCTGCACGGCCTCGGTGCCAGTGGCGAGGACTTTGCCGATGTGCTGCCGATGCTTGGCCTCGATCCGGGGCTGGGATTACGTTTTATCTTTCCACACGCACCGGTCATGCCGGTGACGGTCAACAACGGCTACCCGATGCGTGCATGGTACGATATCTACGGCATCGGCGCACAGTTCAGCGATGATGCCGAGGGCATTCGCAGATCCTCCCGGCAGGTGCAGGAGCTGATTGCGCGCGAACACAGCAGGGGGATCACTTCAGCGCAGGTCGTGCTGGCCGGGTTTTCGCAGGGCGGGGCAGTCAGCCTGTATACCGGTACAAGGTCTCCACAGCCGCTGGCAGGGCTGCTGGGCTTGTCGACCTATCTGCCATTGCCCGAGCTGCTCGGCAGCGAAAAATCTGACGTAAGCCTGCAGACTCCAATCATGCTGATGCACGGTACTGAGGACACTGTCGTGCCCGTCGAGTTTTCACGAATGACCTATAGACCTTTGTATGCACTTGGTTACCAGGTCGAATGGAAGGAATACAACATGCCGCATACGGTCTGTGCACAGCAGTTACAGGACATCGGCGCGTGGCTGAACAGCTTGTTTGCCCGTTAGTCCGCCTTTTTCACCACCGTCCAACATTATTTTTCTGTTTCTTTTGTACTCTAAGTCTTTTTGCAGTGGCCTGGTCTTTCCTTGCCTGCCGGTACAGCCCCTTTTTGGCATAGGTGATCCCGCGATTGGAATAGGCGATCGCCAGCTTCGGGTTGATCTTGATGGCCTGAGTAAAGTCGCGGATCGCCTGGTTGTACCGGCGTCTGTGAAAATAGGCATAGCCCCGGTAGACATAACTGTTTGCGTTGCTTGGGTCAAGTGCTATCGCCTTGTTCAGGTCCCTGATCGCACTGCGGTAGCGGCCTAGTTGTGAGTAGGAAATTCCCCTGTTCGAATAGGCAATGGCAGAATCGGGTTTGATCGCGATTGCCTTGCTGAAGTCCTTGACTGCGCTTTTGTGCCATCCCTTTCGTGCGTAGTAATAGCCCCGGTTGTTGTAGGCCAGATAAAAGCCGGGGTTGATTGCAATCGCCCTGCTGAGATCTTTTATCGCCGCACTTGTCCGGCCCTTTTCGCCATAGGTGCTTCCTCGATAGTAATAAGCCGTTGCGAACCCGGGGTTGAGTTCGATCTGTTTGGAAAAATCCCTGATCGCCGCATCGTACTGTCGCTTCGTATAGTAACAAATCCCGCGGTGATAGTAGCTGGCGGCATATTGCGGCTCGAGGACGATGGAACGGGTATAGTCTTCGATCGCCAGATCATGCCGGCCGGTTTGATGATAGGCTTTACCTCGAAACCTGTAGTTGTACGCGCTTTTCGGAGTCAGTGCTATTGCACGTGAAAAATCCTCGATTGCCGGTTGATATCGTCCTTGGCGGATATATAAATTCCCTCGATACTGGTAGGCTGACGAAAAGTTGGGATTCAGCTCCATGGCTTTATTGAAATCCTTGAGTGCCAGCTGGTATTGTGATTTCCGTGAGTAGGCAATCCCGCGGTAGAGGTAGGGGGCGGCCGCCACCGCCGGGTTGATCCGGATCGCCTTGCTGGCGTCCTGGATCGCTGGGTCGAGCCGGCCTTGTTTGATGTAGGCAACCGCCCTGTTGCGCAGGGCTGTAGTATCGTCAGGCCTAAGCGTCAATGCTTTCGTGAAGTCTTTGACTGCCAGCTCTGTTTTTCCGGTCCGGTAGTAGTATTCGCCGCGGCCGTTGTAGGCATTGGCGTTTTTCGGATCCAGTTCGATCGCCCTGTTGAAGTCGAAAATCGCCAGTGTGGATGCTTTTCTCGCCGCATAAAAATAGCCTCGGTCAGTATAGGCCATGGAGTGTCCAGGGTCGATCGCGATGGCCTTGTTGAAATCCTTGAGTGCAAGCTCGTGATTTCCTCTTGCCTGGTAGAGCTTTGCCCTGTTCAGGTAAGCGTTGACGTAGCGCGGGTTGATGCGGATGGCCTTTGCATAGTCTTTGAACGCGAGGCGGTACTGGCCACTTTGGCTTAAAGCGATACCACGGTCATTGTAGGCAACATAGTATTTTGGATTGAGCTCGATGGCCTTGTTGTAGTCTTTGATCGCCTGGGTGAACTGGCGCTTCAATATCCGGTACGCGCCACGCCCATAATAGTCAATCGCCTTCTTGGGCTGTGGCGCGAGTTTGATTGCCTTGCTGAAATCCCGAATGGCCAGCTGGCTGTAACCCAGTTCACTGTAAGACGAGCCCCGGTAATTGTAGGCATCTGGGTTTTTCGGTGCTAGTTCTATTGCTTTGCTGAAGTCCTCGATGGCCAGCCTGTATTTTCCGAGGTAGTCGTGGGCGATTCCACGCAGCAGGCGGGCCTCATAATCGGAAGGACTCAGGGCGAGTGCCTTAGTCAGGTCTTTGACTGCGGCCTTGTGGTCATTCTTTTCAAGGTAGGCTTTGGCCCGTCCCACGTATAGCTGGGACTTGGCGGGTTTGTGTTTGATCGCGCTGCTGTATTCCTTGATTGCCAAGTCGTATTGACCTTTATTGAAATACAGTCTGCCTTTCGTCGTGGGGTTCGTGTTTTTGTAAACCAGGTAAAGCGCTGCAGCAGCCAGAATGGCACTGAACGCGATTATCG
>JALUUZ010000440.1 GCA_027021095.1 Gammaproteobacteria bacterium | reverse complement strand
CGTCACCGGCTGCCTTGGCGCCAAAGACGGGCTGGTGCAGGAGCACTTTCCCGAAGTCCTGGCAGTGACCGGCCCGCATGCCAGCCAGGAAGTACTGCGGGCGGTCCACCAGCACCTGCCGGCGGCACCCGATCCCCACCTGCATCTGCTGCCGCCGACCGGGGTCAAGCTGACACCGGCACACTATGCGTACCTGAAAATCTCTGAAGGTTGTAACCACCGCTGCCGGTTCTGCATCATCCCTGCGCTGCGTGGCGACCTGGTCAGCCGCCCGATCGACGAGGTACTGGATGAGGCCCAGCGCCTGCAACAGGCCGGCGTCAAGGAACTGCTGGTCATCTCCCAGGATACCAGTGCCTACGGCGTCGATCTCAAATACCGCAGCGCGCTGTGGCACGGCCAGGCAGTCAGGACAAGGCTCTATGACCTGGCACGCCTGCTGGGCGAGATGGACATGTGGATCCGGCTGCACTATGTGTATCCATACCCACATATCGATGAATTGATCCCGTTGATGGCCGACGGCAGGCTCCTGCCCTACCTCGACATCCCGTTACAGCATGCCAGTCCCCGCATCCTGAAATCGATGAAACGGCCCGCCGATACGGAAAATGTGCTGCAGCGCATCCACGACTGGCGTCGCCAATGCCCGCAGTTAAAAATCCGCAGTACGTTTATCGTCGGCTTTCCCGGCGAAACCGAGGACGATTTCGAACAACTGCTGGAGTTTCTGCAGCAGGCGCAACTGGACCGGGTCGGCTGCTTCCAGTATTCACCAATCGAAGGCGCCAGTGCCAATGCGCTGCCCGGTGCCGTCGCGGAAGAGGTAAAACTTGAACGGCAGCAGCGCTTTATGCAGACCCAGGCGGAAATCAGCGCTGCCAGGCTGCATGCGCTGATCGGGCAGTCCCTGACCGTGCTGGTAGACCAGGTCGACGATCAACACCTGGTCTGCCGCAGTCACGGCGAAGCGCCAGGCATCGATGGCGTAGTCGTGGTGTCGACGGAGGCGGATACCGGCACAGCGGCAACGGCCTCCAAACACTATGCCGTCGGAGACTTTATCGAGGTCGAAGTGATCAATGCCGATGAACATGACCTGTTCGCAAAACCTGTCGGTGTGTGACGAACCAGCCCGCCTTCCTTACCACCCTGCGCAGCGGCACAGCGCAAGGGCACATGGTACGCGCCCGGCAATGCCCCGTCGTACTGCGAAATGATTATGACGTGCACGGCGCATGCCGCACGCTGTCAGGTCTTAAGAAACGCCTGGTAGTCATCGACCACTTCTGCCACGGCAGCCTTGTACAACCTTTCGCCGTGCTCGACACAGGCCAGTCCCGGGTTCGACCCCATGCGGCCATCCGGATAGTGCCGGCGAAAATGCGCCGCATCATAGATTGCGCCGTTCGGCGCAATCTCGGGTTCCATGTCGGCCTGTTTGACCGCCTGCGGATAGGCATAATAGGTCAGGGAAACCTCTGATGGTGTTGCATGACTGCCTTCCATTCGTGGATAGAGTTCATCGGCAATCGCTGACACCGACGACAAAGTCCACCAGTTGACGATCGTCGTGCGCAGGTTGGTCGGCCGCTGGCGGTTCTCGCCGAAGCTCTGATCGGCATAGAACTCGGAGCAGCCCGCCTTGACCGGGCAGGTATTGCCGCCGTGACCATTGAGAAAATAAATATGGGTAAAACCGTGCCCGGCCAGCGAATACAACACATCGCGGACCACGGCGATCAACGTGGTCGGCCG
>JALUUZ010000439.1 GCA_027021095.1 Gammaproteobacteria bacterium | reverse complement strand
CAGCTTAGCAGGGGGCTGGCCCCGGTCTACCTGGTCAGCGGTGATGAGGTGCTGCTGGTCCAGGAGGTGCTTGAAGCCTTGCGCCAGGCTGCTGCACAGGCCGGCTACAGTGAACGCACAGTGCTTGCCTATGAAACGGGTTTCGATTGGGACAGCTTGAAGTTCGAGGCTGACAGCCTGTCGCTGTTTGGTGACCGCAGGTTGATCGAGCTTCGGTTGGCGTCGACGAAAATCGGCGACCGGGGCAGCAAGGCCATCCAGCAGTATACCGCCTGCCTTGCCGATGACAGGATCTTGGTGATTGCCTGCGCAAAGCTGGACCAGGCGCAGTTACGTACCAAGTGGGTCAAAGCGGTGGACAGCGCCGGCATCATCGTTCAGGTCTGGCCGGTCGACAGCACGCGTTTACCCCAGTGGATCAGGCAGCGGGCACAGCGCCTCGGCCTGGAATTGTCACGTGAGGCCGTGATGTTGCTGGCTGACAGGGTCGAAGGCAACCTGCTTGCGGCAGCACAGGAACTGGAAAAACTGCGCTTGCTGCAGGGAGAGGGGGGCATCGACGAACACCATGTCCGGGAGCTGGTCAGTGACAGTGCCCGGTTTACGGTGTATGCGCTGGTCGACTACTGCCTGTCCGGGCGGACCAGCAAGGCGGTTCATGCACTCGACGAGCTGCGTGCCGAAGGGGTCGAGGCCGTGCTGGTCTTGTGGGCGTTGACACGCGAGCTGCGTACCTTGTCATCGATCGCGCAGAGGCTGTCGCAGGCAGAGCATTTTGAAAAGATCTGCAGCAGCCTGCGGATCTGGGAGCGGCGCAAGCCACTGGTGCGTGCCGCGCTTGACCGGCATCCACCGGCGTTCTGGCCACAGGCGTTGTACCAGTGCGCGCAGATCGATCTTGCAATCAAGGGACTGGCAGGGACCCACAAACCCTGGGACAGCCTGTTGCGGTTGTGTGTCGCCTTGTGTGGTAAAAAGCTGTTTTCGGTGGCTACACCCTGAATAGCTTGTTTTCCCTTGTTATTATCATGGTAATATCAGGCTGCAGAATAGTGATAGAATAGCCGGTACATGGCAACCGGCCCTTCGGTTACAGCAACGTTGATAACGCTTACGGGTTTGAGCATCGAACAGGTAATTTTATGAATAATGTGACGAAGTCTGCGGTACAGACGGTGGAGACTACAGAGCTTGCCGATTATATGTCGGCGTTGGGCGGCAAAGCGAAGACCGCAGCGCGTGCACTGGCCTGTGCGTCGGCAAATGCTAAAAATACCGCATTGGAAGTGACGGCTGACGCGATTGTTCAGGCCGAGGCAAGGTTGCGGTCCGCCAACGGCAGAGACCTGGAGAATGGCGCTAAGAACGGTCTGAGCCAGGCATTGCTCGACCGCCTTGAACTGACCCCTGCGCGGATTCATGCGATGGCCGAAGGTTTGCGCCAGATCGCTGCACTGCCTGATCCGGTGGGTGAAATTTCAGACCTGTGTTTTCGGCCCAGCGGGATACAGGTCGGAAGGATGCGTGTGCCGCTGGGCGTGATCGGCATCATCTATGAGTCGCGCCCGAACGTCACGGCGGATGCGGCCGGCTTGTGCCTGAAGTCCGGGAATGCAGCGATTCTGCGTGGTGGTTCGGAGGCCTTGAATTCCAACCTCGCGATCGCTGGCTGTATTCGGCAGGGACTCGAGGCGGCCGGACTGCCGGTCGAAGCAGTACAGCTGATCGGTACCCGGGACCGTGATGCGGTAGGCCGGTTGATTACCATGAGCCAGTTCGTCGATGTCATCATTCCGCGTGGTGGCAAAGGGCTGATCGAGCGTATCTCGAACGAGGCAACCGTGCCGGTGATCAAACATCTCGACGGGATATGTCATGTTTACATCGATGACCAGGCGGACCTGGACAAGGCTGTGGACGTGGCGGTCAACTCGAAAACCCAGCGCTATGGGACCTGTAACACGATGGAAACCCTGCTGGTGCACGGTGCAGTCGCCGCCGCGGTCTTACCCCGGCTGGCCGAGTGCTACCAGCAGCATGGTGTCGAACTGCGTGGCTGCCAGCGCAGTTGCAGCCTGTTGCCGGATATAACACAGGCGACAGAGCAGGATTGGGAAACCGAGTACCTGGCACCTGTGCTGTCGATTCGTGTAGTCGACGATATGCAGCAGGCGATCGAACATATTGAAAAATATGGATCGCATCATACCGATACGATCGTGACCGAGAATATCAGCCGGGCGCGCGAGTTTCTGCGTGCGGTGGATTCCAGTTCGGTCATGGTCAACGCATCGACCCGTTTCGCCGATGGATTCGAATACGGTTTGGGTGCAGAGATCGGCATCAGCACGGACAAGTTGCATGTGCGTGGACCTGTTGGCCTGGAGGGGTTGACGACACAGAAGTTTATCGTCCTGGGTGATGGACATATCCGGAGTTGACCGCTTGGCAGCCAGGTCATGATCGGGGTGTTTGGCGGTACGTTCGACCCGATACATCTGGGGCATTTGCGGCCAGTGCTCGAGGTGCATCAGGCGTTGCAACTGGAAAGGACTCATTTTATCCCGTGCAGAATACCTGTACACAGAACTCCACCGCTCGCCGACGCGTCCACCCGCTTGGCGATGGTGCGGCTTGCAGTGGAACAGGTACAGGGGTTCGTCGCCGACGACAGGGAACTGAACCGGCAGTCTCCTTCCTACATGGTCGATACCCTGGTTTCATTACAACAGGACTTTCCAACGGATTCATTGTGCCTGTTACTGGGCGCGGATGCCTTTGCGCAGTTTGAGCAGTGGAAGTCCTGGCGGCGGATTCTGCAGCTGGCCAACCTGCTGGTGATGCGCAGACCGTCGGGGATGCCGCTGGATCTGGCAGAGGACCTCAGAGCCAGGGTGACTGCCGAGCAGAAGGTGTTCCGCGCCAGCCAGGCCGGACGGATTTTGTTTTTTGATGTCACGTTGATGGATATTTCGGCAACCCGGGTGCGGCAGGCAGTCATGGAAGGCAAAGCGATTCGTTACTGGGTAACGGACAAGGTATGTGAGTTTATTGCAGACAAGAAATTATACAAGTCGAAGTGAAAAACAATGAAAACAGAACAACTGCAGAAAATAGTCATCGACGCGCTTGAAGAGCTGAAAGCCGAGGAAATTCATGTTATCGATGTACGCGACAACACCACGATTACTGATATCATGGTGATCGCCAGCGGCAATTCGACGCGGCATGTGAAGTCGATCGCCGACAACCTGATCTTGCGGGTCAAGGAAGAGCGAGGCCATATCATCGGTGTGGAAGGGGAAAAAGAGGCGGAATGGATACTGGTGGATTGCGGTGATGTCGTGGCGCATGTGATGTTGCCCAGTGTGCGTGATTTTTATGCGCTGGAAAAACTGTGGACGATGGAGCACACGAAGGTAAATCCATAACATAAAAAAGGGATTGTACGGTTTGTGTGATTTATCCACCGTGCTGATAGAACTGGGGTAGGGATTAGCTATAATGCATATATATATAGTTTCAGTCGGTACGAAAATGCCTGCCTGGGTCAACGATGGCTATCGCGCTTATGCGCAGCGGATACCACGAGTCTACGCACTGAAACTGGTGGAAGTCGATCCTGTCAGAAGAACGAAATCCGTGTCACGGGCCAAAGCCTTGGCACAGGAGGGAAAACGCGTGCTGGCGGCGATACCGCCGGCTTCTCATGTGGTTGCATTGGCTGAGTCGGGAACCAGCCTGAGCAGTACCAGGTTTGCAGAAAAGCTTGGTCAGTGGCAGGCAGGAGCCGGGGACATCGTGTTTTTGATCGGAGGTGCAGACGGGCTTTCTGCAGAGTGCCTGCAGCGGGCAGATGAGCGGTGGTCATTGTCGGACTTGACTTTCCCTCACGCCTTGGTCAGGGTGATCTTGATCGAGCAGATCTATCGCGCCTGGACCCTGTTGAGCCGGCATCCCTATCACCGGGCCTGAAGCGCGATGGAGTCGGTCGTGCCGGACATCTATCTGGCTTCTTCCTCGCCACGCAGACAGGAATTGCTGCGGCAGATCGGCATCGCGTTTCACCAACTGGATGTATCGGTCGACGAGGAACCCGGGCCGCAGGAGACAGGCCGGGAACTGGCGCTACGGCTGGCGCGGCGAAAGGCCGTGGCCGGTTGGGCGCATCGTCAGCGCACGCTGGATATCCCGGTTCTGGGCGCGGACACGGTAGTGGTCTGCAAGGGGAAGATTCTTGGCAAGCCTGCCGGTCAGGCGCAGGCCTTGGCGATGCTGGAGTTGTTGTCGGGGTCGACACAGCAGGTGTTTTCTGCGGTCAGTGTTTGCCAAGGGGAAAAGACAGCTTCAGCGGTCAATCTCAGCAGTGTGACCTTTCGGGAGATCCCGAGGCAGGAAAGAGAAAGCTACTGGTATTCCGGGGAACCGGCTGATAAAGCAGGGGCCTATGCGATCCAGGGCCTGGGTGCGGTGTTTATCGAGGAACTAAAGGGCAGTTTTTCAGCGGTCATGGGCCTGCCGCTGTATGAGACGCACAAGTTACTTGTGCAGTTCGGTATTCACTGCCTGTTGAACAGGTATTCGAACAATCTTGAGAATGAATGAGGAAATATTGATAAATGTAACACCACGAGAAACGCGGGTGGCGGTCGTTGAAAACGGAGTGGCCCAGGAGCTGTTTATCGAACGTGAGCGTAAGCGTGGTATCGTTGGTAATATCTATAAAGGAAAGGTTTCACGTGTGCTGCCGGGAATGCAGGCGGCTTTCGTCGATATCGGCTTGGCACGAGCCGCTTTTCTGCATGTGTCCGATATCGTCAAGTGTCCGAATGAAGAACTTGATGCCAATCCTCATAAACAGGAACATATCACTGATCTGCTGCATGACGGGCAGGAGATCCTGGTACAGGTCATCAAGGACCCGCTGGGCACCAAGGGCGCGCGCCTGACCACTTGTATTACGATTCCATCACGTTACTTGGTGTTGCTGCCGAATGAAACCACCGTGGGGATCTCAACCAAGATCGAAGACGAAGCAGAACGCGAACGGCTTAAGCAGATCGTCAGTGAGTTGTCCGAGTCGAGTAATGGCCAGGGGTATATCGTGCGTACCGCCGGCGAGGGTGTAAGCCGGGAAGCCCTGGCGCAGGACCAGGCGTTTTTGACAAAACTGTGGCAGTCGATCTTCGGCGGTATCAACTCGGCTGCACCAGGCTGCTGCCTGTACGAGGACCTGCCTCTTTCGATCAGGGCGTTGCGTGATATCGCCGATGACGAGGTCGAAAAAATACGTATCGATTCGCGTGAAACATTTAAAAAGCTGAAAGCGTTCGCCGAACAGTTCGTGCCCATGCTGTCCGACCGGATCGAATATTATCCCGGGGAACGTCCTATTTTCGACTTGTACAGCGTCGAAGACGAGATCCAGAAAGCACTGGGCCGGAAGATCAAACTGAAGTCCGGTGGCTATCTGATTTTCGATCAGACCGAGGCCATGACCACGGTGGATGTCAACACCGGTGCTTTCGTAGGTCATCGCAACCTGGAAGAGACGATTTTCAAGACCAACCTGGAAGCGGCGCAGACGATCGTACGCCAGCTGTGCCTGCGTAATATCGGCGGAATCATTATCATCGACTTTATCGACATGACCGAAGAGGAGCACAAGCGCCAGGTGTTACGGGCATTGGAAAAGAATCTCGAGCGTGATCATGCCAAGAGCCAGATCACTGAAGTGTCGGCGTTGGGGCTGGTCGAGATGACCAGGAAACGTACCCGTGAGAGCCTGGAACATGTGTTGTGCGAAACCTGTCCGACCTGTTCCGGGCGTGGTTCGATCAAGACGTCGGAGACTGTGTGTTACGAAATTTTCAGAGAGATTATCCGCGAGGCCAGGCAGTACGATGCACAGCAATTGCTGGTGCTGGCTTCGCAGGGGGTGGTGGATCTGCTGCTGGACGAGGAGTCGACCAGCCTGGCCGAACTCGAGGAATTCATTGGTGTGCCTATCCGCTTTCAGGTTGAGTCATTGTATACGCAGGAGCAGTATGATGTGGTGCCCCTGTAGTCTGCAGGTTGGATAAAATGATTCGCAGGTCGATACGCATCCTTTTCATACTGTTTTCGATCGTCATCATCGTGATGGCATTCCTGGTCAGCGTGGCGCGGATGTTTTTCCCTTATTTCGAGGAATACCGTATCGATATCGAAAGCTGGGCGTCCGAGGAGCTGCGACGGCCGGTCAAGGTCAAGGAGGTCATCGCTGACTGGGGAGGGTTGCAGCCGCGCTTGCGTATCAAGGGGGTCTCGGTCTATGTGCCGGACGGCTCGCGTATCTGGATCCGTTTCAAGGAAGTCCAGGTCTATTTCAATATTCTTTCATCCATCAGGCAATGGCGCCTGCGTCCCGGGAAAATCAATCTCGTTGGCGCCGACGTGGACGTAGAGTACCGTGCCGGGCACTATTACATCGGCGGGATCAAGATCGATACGGAGTACCGTTTGGGCCAAAGCCGCCTGTTGAACTGGATGCTGCAGCGTGAAAAGCTGGTGGTGACCAAGGGGATCATGACCTGGCGGGATCCGCGGATCAGCGCAAAGAAACAGTATCTGAAAGACATCAACCTGCTGCTTTCATTCAAGAAGAACAACTATCACTTCAGCGGTTCTTTTCGCCACAAGAATAAAGGTAACAACAAATTTTATTTTATCGTCAATCTGCTGGGAAGTTTCAAGGACTGGAAGAACATGCAGCGCAAGTTCTTTTTTTCCGGCAATGCGACGCTCGGGCCGTGGCTGAACAAGGAGTTGTTGTCAAACGTGCGGGTGCGTACCGGAAAAATGGATTTCCGTCTCTGGGGCGAAGGCAAGGGCAATGTCGATAAACTCTACGGTGATTTCAATGTCAGGAACCTGCACTGGAAGCGCGTGGACCGTTCCCTGGTGAAACTGCCGGCAGTGGTCGAGCACAAGCCTTTTGCCTTGCAGCGCCTGTCGGCCAACTTCGTGTGGCGTGACCGGCAACAGGGCTGGTCGCTCAGCGTCAATGACCTGCGCGTACAACATGCCGGGCGGGATTGGCCGGTGTCGCGTCTTTATTTGCAATACGACAGAAAACGTGTGCAGGATGGTTGGTATCGTGTAGTGGCCGGGTCTGTCGGGTTCGGCCGGCTTGACGACCTTGGGCGCTTGATGCTGTCGGTGCTGCCGATCGACAGCAAGCTTCGAAGCAGGCTGGCAGCGTATCGGCCCAGGGGGGATATCAGCAACCTGGAGTTTCATTTGAAGAAGTCACCGAGCGCACCGCTCAAATTTTATTATACTTTCGATTTCGATCGGCTCGGAATCGGAAACCTGCCGAAAAACATCAGGTTTTCAGGTCTTAGCGGTAGTGTGACCGCCAACACTCTGGGTGGTTTTCTTACATTACGCACAAAAAAGGCGAAACTTGCATTTCCGCACCTGTTTAAACAGCCATTGGCGCTGAAACAGGCGGCGGGTACGGTACAATGGAAAAAGCTGGGCGACAAGACCGTTTTTGATACACGCAGGCTGGTCGTCGATGGCCGTTATGTTCGTACCACGACACGGATGAAACTTGTCCTGCGGGACAGAAAACCCGGTTATCTCGATATTGGCGTTTCATTCCGGGATGGCGATCTGGATCATTTTTTTACCTATCTGCCGGAAAGTATCATGCGCCCCAAGCTGGTCAGTTGGCTGAAAGCGTCCATCTCGCGCGGCAGGATCACGAAGGGGATGGCGCGTTACAAGGGGTTTCTCGATGCCAAGGCGTTCAATACCGGGAACAATATATTGAGCGTGGAGTTTTCTGCGGCCGGCACCCGCCTTAAATATCATCCGAAATGGCCGGCGATTGACAACATGGCAGCCGATGTCCGGTTCTTTGGCAAGTACATGCGTGTGCGGATGAACTCAGGACGTGTATTCGGTATGGAGTTGATGCCTTCCACGGTTACCATCCCGTCACTCAACAAGAAGGCTGTGTTGTCGTTGCGTGGGAGCATGCTGGGTCCGACCCAGGACGCGGTGCGTTTCTTCAGGTCTATTCCTGCGTCGGCGGGGAAGAACAGTTTTTTGTCACGCTTCAGTGCACAGGGCCGCGCGTCGTTGAACGTCAATCTCGTCCTGCCCCTCGCGGCCTTGTCAAAACGAAAGTTTATCGGCCGCATGGAGTTTATCGACAGCAGTCTGAAGCATACCGAGTGGAACTACAAGC
>JALUUZ010000438.1 GCA_027021095.1 Gammaproteobacteria bacterium | reverse complement strand
GGCTGGTCTTACCCCACCAGCATCTATTTCGGTTGCGGGCGTATCAGCGAACTGGCTGCAGTCTGTCAGGCCAACGGCCTGCAGCGTCCACTGCTGGTCACCGACCAGGGACTGGCAGCACAGGGCTTTATTGCCGATATGCTCAACGCAACCCAACAGGCAGGCCTGCAGACCCGGCTGTTCGCGCAGGTCAAACCCAACCCGACTGCAAAGAACATCGAGCAGGGAGTACAGGTTTTCAGGAGCGGGAATCACGACGGGGTCATCGCGGTCGGCGGCGGCAGCGCACTGGATGCCGGCAAGGCGATCGGCCTGATGGCACGACAGACATTGTCACTGTGGGAACTGGAAGACAGCGGCGATAACTGGCGTCGGGCGGACCCGCAGGCGATGTGCCCGGTGATCGCCGTGCCGACCACTGCCGGAACAGGCTCGGAAGTTGGCCGCGCCGCGGTGATTATGGATGAGGACAGGCTGTGCAAAAAGATCATCTTCCATCCGAAGATGATGCCGACGGCAGTAATCGCCGACCCGGCACTGACCTGCGGGCTGCCGCCTGCGTTGACCGCCGCCACCGGCCTCGATGCCTTTGTGCATCTGTTTGAAGCCTGGTGTGCGCCTGGTTACCACCCGATCGCCGATGGTATTGCACTGCAGGGAATGCGGCTGGTCAGCCAATGGCTGCCACAGGCCTGTACGCACGGTGACGACCTGGTTGCACGCAGCCACATGCTGTGTGCCGCGTCGATGGGCGCGATGGCGTTTCAAAAGGGCCTTGGCGCCGTGCATGCACTGGCCCATGCACTGGGTGCGTTGTACGACATTCATCACGGCTTGGCCAATGCGATACTGCTACCCTACGTAGTGCAACACAACCGGCCGGCGATCGAGTCCAGGATCGCGCAGGTCGCGGCCCAGGTCGGATGCAGCCAACACCGGTTCGAGGATTTCCTGCACTGGACTCTCGAGTTCCGCGCCAGGCTTGAAATCCCGTCGACGCTTAGCGCTGTCGACATCGATACACGGCACAGCGTACAGATCGGGCAGATGGCCCAACAGGACCCGTCGGCGGCAACCAACCCGCTGCGCTTGTCGGCACGGCAGTACAGCGATCTCTTTATACACGCGGTCACGGGGCACAACGGAGCACGCTGATGCGGCTGGGCATCCTGGAAACCGACAGGCTGGAGCCGGCTCTGCAACAACGGTTCGGCAGCTATGACGCGATGTTCAGGACACTGCTGTCGTCTGTCGATAAGCGGATCGAATTCCAGAACTACCAAGTGATCGCCCAGCAGTACCCGGCGACACTGGATGAATGCGACGCTTACCTGATCACCGGCAGCAAAGCCAGTGTCACTGCACAGCAGGACTGGATGCGCAGGCTGAGTGAATTCATCCGCCAGGCCTGTGCGCAGCGGAAGCCCCTGATCGGCATCTGCTTCGGCCACCAGCTGGTGGCCGAGGCACTGGGTGGCAGGGTCGCCAGGCATCCCGGCGGCTGGGGCGTCGGCATACACAGTTATCGACTGGCGCAGCAGACAGGCTGGACCCGGCCCTGTTCGTCCCGGTTCAGCCTGGTCGTCAGTCACCAGGACCAGGTCGTCACGCTGCCGCCCGGCGCAACGCTGCTGGCTGGCAGTGACTTCTGTCCGCACGCGGCGTTCCTGGTAGGCAGTCACCTGCTGACCTTCCAGGGGCATCCAGAGTTCAGCATAGCCTATGCACTGGACAGACTTGAATCCAGGCGTGAGCAGGTCGGA
>JALUUZ010000437.1 GCA_027021095.1 Gammaproteobacteria bacterium | reverse complement strand
GGTGCGCTGGGTGGGTTTGTCGCGGGCGCGGCCATGGTAGTGCAGCTTCAGCTGTTTGCGCTGCAGTGTGGCGGCGGCCACGCGGCTGAAATATTCCGGCCGGTGGCGGCGTGCGGCCATCGACAGCAGCCGGATGCGTTTCGTCAGCTCATCGTAGTGCAGGTTCTGCTTGGCGAGAATCTTCTCGATGCGTCCTTTCAGCGGGTTGATCGAGTCGGTAAACAGGCCGGGTTCGAGGTTTTCCAGCAGGTGGTGCATCGTAAACAGCGCAAACAGCTCAGAGGTATTAAACCACAGACCGGGCAGTTCGTAGTGTTCGCTGTCCTTGAGATCGTGGTAGTAGCCGTTGCGCTGGCGGTTGTACTTGATCGGTGCGTTTAAAAACAACCGCGAATGTTCGATCGTGCGCTCGACCGTGGCACTGGAGCACTCGAGCTGTTGCTGCAGTTTTTTCTTGGGTACAGGATGGCGCGCGCTGCGCAAGACTTTGTCTAAGGCATAGATTCTGTCGAACTTGTCCATGATCGGCCCCCGCAGATGAGTCTTGATTGTACTGCCGATTTCGATGATTTTTTTATGGTATGGATTTATCCGTGTATTGTCTAGCCCGTATTTCTCGCCACCCTTCTACTGCTACGGCGCAATAGCACGCCCTGGCTGGCTTTCGCTCGGTCGGCGAGCCAGCGTGTAAAAGCCTCTTCGCGTGATGCGGCGCGATCTGGTGTGGTGGCGGTGCGTAAACACACTCTACTTGCCTGCGTGCTCCTCGGTCGCGAAAGCCACCCATGCCGCGCCCTTGATCCGTCTCACGGCGAACGGTGGTGAGCAATGCGGGCTAGCGCTTTGTGCGCCACAGTCAGGTAACGACACCGCCGCACCGGCCAGTGGTGAGTACTACGGGTCAGCTACCCACCGGCACCTTGTGCCGGTAGACCGCCATCGACTCCAGGAAGGGTTCGGATTCCAGCCGGGTGTTCTGCCGTGGCTGGCGCGGGGCCTTGTTTTCCGCGTCCGGTGAGCTGGCCATGGTATTGATGTACGGGGGCTTGTCGCCGGCCAGGTAGAACACCGGGATCGTTGCGGCGCGCTGGTACCAGCGGATCGCACCGCCGTCGCGTTCGGGCTTGAGTGTCTCGAGCAGGGCTTTGGGAAACAGGCCGTACCGCCCCTCCCCTACCGTGACGACTTGGTAAGGTTCGCCGAGTTCTTCATCGAGGATCGCGGCCTTGGCCTTGACCGCGCACAGATCGGAAAAAGGCCGGCCATTGGCGCTCAGCACCAGGCGCGGATGCTGGCGCAGCAGTTGCTGGCGGTCGGTCTCGCGCAGCCGGTTGCGTACCGGCAGCAGGTTGACCGCCGGGGAATGGCCTTCGGTGGTGATCAGTGAGAACCGGGTCTGTTTCGGGCAGCGGTACATCTTCTCGAGGTCGGCGCGCACCTGCGGGCCTGGCGGCATCGATTCGAGGCGTTCGATGATCGCCTCCACGCTCAGCGTGCGGCTGCGCTTGACCTTCTGCCAGAAAAAGGTCGCGACCTGGATCGGGATGTCTTCATAGCTCAGGTGGCGGTAGGCCTGCAGCCGGTGCAGGCGCGCATAACCTGTCTTGCGCAGCAGGAAGTCCGACAGCCGGTGCCACTTGTGCTCGACCCGCAGCATGATCCGGTCGAACTCCAGCAGCCTGGCCTTCAGCGTAGTCTTGATCGTGTTGACCTGTTCGATCAACTCGACGCTGCCGGCCTTGACCGCAGCCAGTCCCGGGAAC
>JALUUZ010000436.1 GCA_027021095.1 Gammaproteobacteria bacterium | reverse complement strand
GATCTGCTGCCAGAACCGGACACTGGCGTAGTTCATCGTGTTGGCCTGGACCGACAGGTGAATAGCCAGTTCGGGCCAGCGCTCGCGAACCAGCATGATCAGCCCCGGGTCGGCCATGATTATTGCATCCGGACCCAGCTCGACACAGGGCTCGAGGTCCTGCAGAAAGGTTTTGACCTTGCTGTTGTGTGGCAGCAGGTTGCAGGCCAGGTAGAACTTCTTGCCGCGGCGGTGGCTTTCACTGATGCCTTGGCCGAGGACATCCAGCGTGCTGAATTCATTGTTCCGGGCGCGCAGGCTGTAGCGTGGCATACCGGCGTAGACCGCGTCGGCACCGTAGGCAAATGCGTAGCGCAGGTGTTTCAATGTGCCTGCAGGAGACAGTAATTCCGGGCTTTTTGCCATACAATTTATAGTGGATAATTAGAGAGAGTCTTGTTGTTGAGATTGTAACGGTTAATCAGCAAATGTAAACCGGGACAGGGTAGAAGCAGCGATTGACCGGGGTGACGGTTATGATTGTCGGCCCGCCGCAAGTGAGTATAATTGTGGTGTCAACGGCCGGCAGGCCCGCAGCGCCGGTTCAAGCGGGCCGTCACCATAAAACGCAAGGCATGGGAAGTGATTCATTACCTGAACTTATATCATCCGGTAACAAGCGCCCTGGCACGCTCACCCACTTCTTCTGCGCCAGTGAATCTGCCGCTGGTGGTGGGTACCGCGAACAACTTGTACAAGCTGCTGCACGATGCGGACGGCAGCACGGCGAGGATCAACCGGATCATTATTGAAACCTGGCTCGAAAAAATTGAGCAGTTGGCAAAAAAGCTCGGTGAACTGGCAGCGAAGCTTGGCCAGAATAGTATGGTCTCCGCGCAGGACCAGCCGGCCGTGTCGTTGCGGCTCGAAATCGCCGATGGTAACGAGCTGCCACACAAACTTGCCGACCTGTTCGAGCAGGCCGATAAATTATTGATGCAGCTGAAATCTTTGGTCGGCCGGCGGATCACTGAAGACAAGTACGACCAGTTCTGCCAGTATTTCAGTGACCACCTGCTGAATATCCTGTGTTTTACCCGCCAGCAAAACCCCGAATTAAATGCACGAATTCTGCAGGCCGACGTGTGAAGACTGTGCAGTTTGCACTGCCGCAGAACGCCGGCTCAATGTAGGAATTTGCCGACAAGATCGCAGATTCTATTTCACAAGCAGGCACAGTTTATCGTATAATAAATAGAAGCTGGTCACAAAAATATAAAAAAATCAGTTTTTGCGTTGGAAAATTCCAATCACAGCGGAAGTGAGTCCAGGCCAGCAGTCCAGTAATTTGTAAAAGCATTGAAAATTACAATCTGAACACTTGGAGGTTTGCCCGGTTATCGCCGGTAGCCGGACTATAAAGTTGCTTTTAGAGCCTGTCACTCAGCTGCCAATAAAAACTTACAGACGGTTGCACATCAGCAGGCTTTGAGATAGATCAGATTACTGAGCGGGTAAGAAAATGAGAAGTTGGATACTGTTACTGATTGCGCCATTAGTGTTTGCCAGCACGGTCTTTGCGGATTCGTCGCATACAGGTTTTGTGCGCGCCAAGATCGCGTTTACGACCGAACTCGAAGGCGGGCTGCACCTGTTCGACCTGTCGAACCGCCAGGTGCGCCAGGTCTGGGTCGGTATGCCCAATATCAGCGCGCTGCACTACAGCCACAAAAACAACATACTGGTTTTCGAGGGCTCGCGCTATCCGCAGTCACCGAAATCCATC
>JALUUZ010000435.1 GCA_027021095.1 Gammaproteobacteria bacterium | reverse complement strand
AGGTCAGGATTGACTCCAGGGGCAATGGTATTGAAACGCGGTTCACGGATATCGATGCCATGCACGACCCGGTACAGTCCGGGCACGGCAAAGGACTGGTAGCGCTCGTAGTGTCCAGGCTGGTCATGATCGCCCGCGATTTCCTGGCGCGTGCTGGTGACGATCAAATCCGCCGTGTTCATCGCCACCAGCTGCGCAGTCAGCTCACAGGCCGCCGCCTCCTGGCGTTGCGGACCCCGCCTCGGCGGCGTATCGTCCTGCGGCGGAAACAGGTTCGCCGGATCCGGTAACTCGAGTCCGACCTGGCACTGTGTCACACCGAGCTCCTGGCACATCAGGCTGGCCACCAGGCCGGCGCTGGCATTGTTGCCGACCACCAGGTCAGGCGCCTGCTGCAGGCAGGCCCGGATCTCGCGGCAGGCATCCATGGCAAAGCGTTCGAGATAGGGCCACATTTCCTGTTCCGGCAGCCACTGGCGCAGCTGTACTCCGTCGCTGTTATAAAACGGCAGGCGCAGGATCCGCGCACCGCGGCTGCCGATGAGCCTCTCTTCCGGCTGGCTGCAGGTATTTTTCTGCGCATCCGGAATCAACCTGCCAAGCACGATCACCTGCGGCTCGAGCTCCACACCCTGGGCCTGCAGGCGCTGGCGCATGCACTGCGCCAGCGCCCGGACCTGGTCCAGCGTGTAAACCAGCTGCGTCCCGGTCTCCGGCATCCCGAGTACACCGGACTGGCTGAAATACCCTTTCAGCGCAACGACCACCAGCGTAAACACTACTGGAATACGGTTCATAAATTTTTCGAAACGCTGCGGATCGGGTTGCTCCAACAGACTGCGAAACAGGCTGAGGGTCTCCAGCATCGTGGCCACGGTCGCACCCCAGCCCGGTTCCAGGCCAAATGCCTGCAACTGGAATGCAACCTGTTTCCAGCCCAGGTCACTGGGCTGGGTTGCCAAGTAGTCAGTCGAAAACTTCAGTGCAGTGTCGAGATCGGGAAACCGGTGAATACGGGGGTTGAGCATCAGCTGCACACCCTGGTACTGATGGCCACACAAAAACTCGAGCAGCTTGTTCCTGCCTTCAGGCCCGCGAAACAACTCACTGAACAAGACCCGGCTCAGGTACAACATACCTTGCCCAAGCGACTGCTCATCGGCAAACCCTGGAATCCCTTTCTTGAACGGCTGCAGATCCACTTCCAGGCGCCAACCTGTTTGCGCGGCCGCCGGTACGACTGCCTGTTCTTTGAATGCCAGGTAGTCGGCGACACTCACCTCCTCATGCAGCATGTCTTCTGCATGAAAACGGATATAGTGCCATCCGCCCTTGCTGTAACGCACGGCGAAATAGATCCAGTCTCCCTCGACCACTGCTTCCTGTGCATTCCTGATCGTACTGCCAAGATCCGAATCATGCAGTGTGGAACCGGCTTCGTCTTGACAATAACGTGCGAAAACCCGCAACAGCTCGGGCCGCGACAGCAAGTGCTCGCCCGACACTAAAAATTCCCTAAGTAATGGATAGACTAAATCCCGGTGTGCAACCAAATAATCCTGCAAAGAACCCATGCTACTTGTACTCGATTACTGTTGTGCCGCAACGGTGCGCTGCCCGGGAAACCGTCGATGGAACGGAGCAGGCTGGCTGTTCACGGATAAATTGTTGAAAACTGATATAGACAATTTAGATCAAAAATCCAGAATTGTTATCCCGGCCGCCTCGCGGGCTATGCGAACAAACCCAGGCATAGAAAAACAACGG
>JALUUZ010000434.1 GCA_027021095.1 Gammaproteobacteria bacterium | reverse complement strand
AGAAACAGGGGCGTGCTCAGGGCTCATGTCAAGGGTCATTCTAGAATTGACAGGACAGCTCTATGGAGGAAATGGCAACCGGTTCCGGAGAGATCTGGACGCTCATAGCAAAAGTATGGCACCCTCCCTGCCCGGGAGCAAGTGGTATTCGATGCCAATCTGATACTTTCTGTAGGCTTTTCATTGGTCAGACTTGTGTTTGATTCCTGTATAAAAACTGCACCTTTAGTGTTCTCCATACCACCACCCGCAGCATTCTGCCATTCAATGGCTGCACAGACTCAATGAAGCCGTCTGCTCGGCGACCAGTTCGCCCCGCAGGCTGTTCGGCAGGGCTTCAAGGATTCTGACCCGGACAAACTGACCGATCAACGATGCCTCGCCATCGAAATTCACCACCCGGTTGTTTTCGGTCCGGCCCGCAAGCTGGTTTGGATCCTTTTTCGACAACTGCGTCACCAGCACCGTCTGTTCTGTACCCACCATGCGCCGGCTGATCTGCAACCCAAGCTGGTTGATTTTCTGCTGCAGCAACGTCAGCCTTCTCTTTTTCTCCGCCACCGGTACATCGTCCACTTGGGCGGCGGCAGGTGTGCCGGGACGCGCACTATAGATAAAACTGTAGGAATAATCAAACCCTATCTCATCGATCAATGCCATCGTCGCATCGAAGTCTTCCCGTGTCTCTCCCGGATAACCAACGATAAAATCCGAGGAAATACTCAGGTCGGGACGCGCCTGCCGCAACCGGGCAACCCTGTCCTTGTAAAACGCGACGTCATGTCCACGCTTCATCAGTGCGAGTATCCTGTCCGACCCGGTCTGCACCGGCAGGTGCAGGTGTGCCGCCAGTTGCGGAAAATCGGCATGCGCCTGGACCAGGCTGTCGGACACTTCCAGCGGATGCGACGTGGTGTAACGGATACGCTCTATCCCGTCGACTGCAGCCACGTAGCTGATCAACAACGCCAGGTCTGCGGCTCCACCGTCATACAATTCGCCCCGGTAGGCATTGACATTCTGCCCGAGCAGCACGATCTCCCTGGCGCCTTTGGCGGCCAGTATCGCCACCTCGGCCACGACATCGTCCAACGGGCGGCTGACTTCCTCGCCACGGGTATAAGGCACTACACAGAAACTGCAGTACTTACTGCAGCCTTCCATGACCGAGACATAGGCCGACGGACCTTCGACTCTTGGTTCGGGCAGAAAATCGAATTTCTCTATCGCCGGAAAACGGATATCGGTCACAACCTCGCGGGTCTGCTCGACCTGGTCGAGCAGTTGCGGCAGACGGTGCAAAGTCTGCGGCCCGAACACGATATCGACATAAGGGGCACGCTTGCGCAACAACTCCCCTTCCTGGCTGGCGACACAGCCGCCGACACCGATAATCAGTTCCGGCTTCCTTTGTTTCAGTTCACGCCAGCGTCCAAGCTCCGAAAACACCTTTTCCTGTGCTTTCTCCCGGATCGAACAGGTATTCAACAACAGCAGGTCCGCCTCCTGCAACTGCCCGGTACGCCTATAGCCTTTGGCCGCAAACAGCACATCCTCCATTTTACTGGAATCGTACTCGTTCATCTGGCAGCCGTAGGTTTTAATGTAGACTTTCTTTAACACAATCAGGATGTTACCCGTTTAAGCCTGTCTCGAGCCGGTCCTGCCCGCGGGCCGGTGAAACAGCCGAAACGGTCATTTTAACATTTTCCCGGCAAAAGCCCTACACCCAAAAAATCCAAAAAGGGACGATGTGGGCTAGTCAGCGGACGGGCGCATAGTCGGCCAGCGCCTCGGTCCAGGTCGGCAACGCAGTGCCGAAGACCGCCAACAGCCTGCTGTTGTCCAGTACCGAGTAGGCCGGGCGTGATGCCTTGACCGGGTATTCACTGCTGCTGACCGGCAGCAACTCTGCCAGCGGCCCGGCACCCGGCTGCTGCATCTGCCGCTTTATCGCACTGGCAAACCCGAACCAACTGGTCTTTCCGGCACAACTCATATGATAGACCCCGCTGACCGGCCCGACATAGTCCGGCAGTGCCAGGCCCTGTTGCAGGCAAGGGCGCAGGGTCTGCAAGGTGGCCCTTGCCAACGCCGGCGCACTGGTCGGCGCGCCGGTCTGGTCACTGACGATCTTTACCTGCTCACGTGTGGCAATCAGCTTCTTCATCGTCAGATAAAAATTGTGCCCCCGGTCGCTGAACACCCAGCTTGTACGAAACACCAGGGCCGGTACCGATGCCTCACAGACCGCCAGGTCTCCGGCCAGCTTCGAACGACCGTAGACCCCAAGCGGATTGGTCCGGTCCGACTCGACATAGGGCCGGTCAGCGGTCCCGTCATAGACATAGTCGGTAGAATAGTGGATCAGTACCGCCCCGCAGCAGGCCGCCTGCCGTGCCAGCACTTCGGGGGCCTTGGCATTGATTGCAAAACAAAGTGACTCCTCGTCTTCGGCACGGTCCACGGCAGTATAGGCCGCAGCATTGATGATCAACTGCGGCGCCGTCCGTCTGACTGCCGCGGCAAGCCGATCGGCGTCAGCCAGGTCGAGCCGTTGACGATCGAACGCAACCAGTTCGCACTCAGGCGCCAATACCTGTTGCAGGCAGAACCCAAGCTGGCCGCCAGCCCCGAGCAGCATCACCCGGATCCGGTTTCCTGCAGCCGCTTCAGGCAAAAGTCTCTGCCTCGCTGAACGGGACACCGGCCTGGTCTTTAGCCGACAGCAGCGGCGCAGCACCCTGTGGCCAGGCAATACCGAGTTCTGGATCACTCCACAGGATCGTACGCTCGTGTTCCGGCGCATAGTAGTCGGTCGTCTTGTACAACACCTCTGCAACCTCTGAGCAGACGTAAAACCCATGCGCAAAACCCGGAGGCACCCACAACATCTTTTTGTTCTCCGCGCTCAAGTGCACCCCGGCCCATTGTCCGAAGCTGGGCGATGAACGGCGCAGGTCGACCGCGACATCGAAGATCTCCCCCGTGACCACGCGCACCAGTTTTCCCTGCGGCTGCCGTACCTGGTAGTGCAACCCACGTAGCACGTCTTTCATCGAGCGCGAATGGTTGTCCTGCACGAACACCGCATCGATACCCGTCAAACTGAGAAAGTCCCGCTGATTGAAGCTCTCGAAAAAAAATCCCCGGCTGTCTGCAAACACTCTTGGCTCGAGCAGAACCAGGTCAGGAACTTCCAGTCGCTGCGCCTGCATGGTAATCAGTACTCCTGTAATATCATTTTCAGGTAGGCGCCGTAGCTGTTCTTGTCCAGTTGTTCGGCCAGCCTGAGCAATTGGGATGCATCGATATAACCACTGCGAAAAGCGATTTCTTCCGGGCAGGCGATCTTCAGACCCTGGCGCTTTTCGATGGTCTCGATATACTGGGAGGCCTCGAGCAACGATTCATGCGTACCGGTATCGAGCCAGGCGGTGCCTCGGCCCAGGTCCTTTACGTCGAGGCGCCCACGCTCCAGGTAAAGACGATTGATGTCGGTGATCTCCAATTCGCCGCGTGCGGAAGGAACAAGCTGCCGGGCCAACTCGACAACCTCGTTGTCGTAGAAATACAACCCTGTCACCGCATAACGTGATTTCGGCTTCGCAGGCTTCTCTTCCAGGCTGACAGCGCGTCCCTGCTCATCGAATTCGACCACGCCGTAGCGCTGCGGGTCACTGACCTGGTAGGCAAACACCGTCGCCCCCGTCTGCGTCGCCGCCGCGGCCTTGAAGACCCTTTCCATCGCGTGGCCATAAAAAATGTTGTCGCCCAGAATCAATGCGCAGGCCTCATCGCCGATAAACGACTCACCGATCAGAAAAGCCTGTGCCAGGCCGCCCGGCTCAGGCTGTACAGCGTAAGACAATGCCACCCCCCATTGTGAACCATCGCCAAGCAACTCACGAAACCGCGGCGTATCCGCCGGTGTCGAGATAACCAGAATGTCGCGTATTCCGGCCAGCATCAGCGACGTCAACGGATAGTAGATCATCGGCTTGTCATAAACAGGCAGCAACTGCTTGGAAACCACCCGGGTGACCGGGTACAGCCTGGTACCTGAGCCACCCGCCAGTATGATACCTTTACGTGCCATGCTTACTCCTGTCCCCGCTCAACCCTGCTTCCATGACTTTCCAGCCCCGACGCGCTACCTGGCCAGCCGGCCAAGTCCTGCGCGCTGATGCTGGTAAGAGCCGTTCAGGATCGCCTCCCACCACGGGCGGTTGTCGAGATACCACTGCACTGTCTTGTACAGTCCGGACTCGAAGGTCTCCGCTGGCACCCAGCCGAGTTCGGCCTCGAGCTTGCCGGCATCGATCGCATAACGCAGATCATGACCGGGACGGTCGGTGACGTACTCGATCAGCTCCCGGTGCGGCCGGTGCGCCGAGTCAGGCAGCAGCTCATCGAGCAGGTCACAGATCGCGTTCACCACCTGCAGGTTACTGCGCTCATTGTGGCCGCCGATATTATAAGTCTCACCGACCCTGCCGTGTGCCGCTACCTGCAGCAACGCCGACACATGGTCTTCGACATGCAGCCAGTCGCGCACGTTTTCGCCCTTGCCATAGACCGGCAGTGGCTTGCCCTGCAGCGCACACAGTACCATGTGCGGAATCAGCTTTTCGGGAAACTGGTACGGGCCGTAGTTGTTGGAGCAATTGGTAATCAGCACCGGCAGGCCATAAGTACGGTGCCACGCACGCACCAGGTGGTCCGACGAGGCCTTGCTGGCTGAATACGGAGAACTTGGATCATAAGCCGTCTGTTCACTGAACAAGCCTTCCTCACCCAGCGAACCATAGACCTCGTCGGTCGACACCTGGTGAAAACGAAATTGCCGCCGCTTTTGATCCGGCAGCTGCCGCCAATAGGCCAGTGCTTCCTCCAGCAGCACGAACACACCGAGAATATTGGTCTGGATAAAATCGTCTGCACGATCGATGGAACGATCCACGTGGGACTCGGCTGCCAGGTTCATGACCAGGTCCGGTCTATAGTCGCTGAACACACGCCTGATCCGGCTGCGATCGCAGATATCCACCTGCTCGAAGTGGTAGTTGGCCGCTGCCGCAACCGACGCCACCGATGACAGGTTGCCGGCATAGGTCAACTTGTCCAGGTTGACTACCTGGTAACCCTGCGTGACCAGCCGCCTGACCAGCGCTGACCCGATAAATCCCGCGCCGCCTGTCACCACTACCGTTTGCCGTGTCATTTCCTTCTCTCGCCGACCAACACGGCCAGACTATACCGCGATGTCAAATCGGCAGTCAATCCAATGATCGCATGGCAGCCGCCGGGACACAGCTGTTCACGTCAAAATCCTCGTAAACGCGCTGTCCAAAGACTCTCTTGGGCCAGGGTGATCTATGCTACACTTAAGAACCCTGAATCAACCCGCCGGAAGAGGCAGTCACTTCAGGGACAAGCCGGGGCTTCCTGCAGCAACACCGAAACAGCACCCCCAAAACCCTGGCCTGTCTGTATTGCTTGAGGAGTAGACATTTGAACGACTTGACTATCGGCATCATCGGTCTGGGCTACGTTGGACTGCCATTGGCCGTAGAGTTCGGCAAACATTATCCGACCGTCGGCTACGACATCAACAACCACCGGATCAGGGAACTCAAGGCGGGGCTGGATCACACCCTCGAGGTTTCCGCCGAGGAACTGAAATCCGCTGCACAGCTTGAATTCAGCTCCGGCTACACGGCAACCGAAAAATGCGATGTCTATATCGTCACGGTACCGACGCCGGTCGACGAAACCAAGAAACCTGACCTGACCGCACTGCGCCTGGCTTGTGAGATCGTCGCCAAGACGCTGAAAAAGGGTAACACCGTGGTCTTCGAATCCACGGTCTATCCAGGCGCGACCGAAGAGGTCTGTGTCCCGCTGCTGGAACAGAAATCCGGACTGAAATACAACCGGGACTTTACCGTCGGCTACAGCCCGGAGCGTATCAACCCGGGTGACAAGCAACATCGGCTGACAACCATCAAAAAAGTCACGTCAGGTTCTACTGCGGAAGCCGCAGAGTTTATCGATAAACTGTACCGTTCGATCATCGATGCCGGCACCTTCAAGGCCAGCAGCATCCGTGTCGCTGAAGCCGCCAAGGTCATCGAAAACACCCAGCGTGATGTCAACATCGCGTTGATCAATGAACTTGCGATACTGTTCAACAAGATGCAGATCGACACCCTGGAAGTACTCGAAGCCGCCGGCACCAAGTGGAATTTTCTGCCCTTCCGTCCGGGACTGGTGGGCGGGCACTGTATCGGTGTCGACCCCTACTACCTGACACACAAAGCCCAGGCACTCGGTTACCATCCGCGCATCATTCTCGCCGGGCGGGAGATCAATGACAACATGGGCGCCTATGTGGCCGAGACCGTGATCAAGATGATGACCCAGCGACGCATTCATGTCGTCGATGCGACGATACTGGTGCTGGGGATCACCTTCAAGGAAAACTGCCCGGACCTGCGCAACACCCGGGTCATCGACATCATCCAGGAGTTTCAAAGCTATCATGCCAAGGTCGATGTCTACGATCCTTGGGCAGACAAGGCACAGGCGCAGGAAACCTACCAGATCGACCTGATCGAACAGCCGCTCACCGGACACTACGATGCTGTCGTACTGGCAGTGCCACATGATGAATTCCGCAAGCTCAGCCCGGCACAACTCCGGGAATTCGGCAAGGAATCCTGTATAATCTACGACGTAAAGTCAATCTACCCGCGGGACAGCGTCGACGCACGGCTGTAACGACAAAAAACCAGGCGAATGTCCACGGCCTCCTGCGGACGGCGAAAACCAAAACCGGTGCAGAGATTTTCTGGCTGTGTTTATCACCAAAAGGCAACAGAGAGATGAAAGTACTTATTACCGGAGCAGCAGGTTTTATCGGTTCGGGCTTGAGCCGCCGGCTGCTTGCGCGCGGCGATGAAGTCATCGGCGTCGACAACCTGAACGATTATTATGATGTCAGTCTGAAACAGGCCCGCCTGGAACCACTGCTGCAGCACGAACACTTTACCGATGTCCGCGCCGGTATCGAGGACCGTGCCGCGATGGAAGGTATCTTTCAGCAATACCGGCCGGACGCGGTCATCAACCTTGCCGCCCAGGCCGGGGTACGTTACTCACTGAAAAACCCGCATGCCTATGTCGACACCAACCTCGTCGGTTTCGTCAATATTCTCGAAGGCTGCCGCCACCAGGATGTCAAACACCTGGTGTTCGCGTCGAGCAGTTCCGTGTACGGCGCCAATACCAACTACCCGTTTTCGGTCCACAACAATGTCGATCACCCGGTCAGCCTGTATGCGGCAAGCAAAAAATCCAACGAACTGATGGCCCATACCTATAGTCACCTGTTCGGCCTGCCGGTAACCGGCCTGCGATTCTTTACCGTCTACGGCCCCTGGGGACGTCCCGACATGGCACTGTTCCTATTCACCAGGAACATTCTCGAGGACAAACCGATCGATGTCTTCAATTACGGCGACCACAAGCGTGATTTTACTTATATCGACGATATCGTCGAAGGCGTGATCCGGGTACTGGACCGCATCCCGCAACCCAACCCGGAGTGGAGCGGGGACGCGCCGGACTCGGCCACCAGCAACTGTCCTTACCGCTTGTACAATATCGGCAACAACAACCCAGTGGAGCTGATGCACTATATCGAAGTCCTGGAAGACTGCCTTGGAAAGAAAGCCAGGAAGAACATGCTGCCGCTGCAACCCGGCGACGTGCCCTACACCTATGCCGACGTCACCGACCTGGTCAGGGACGTCGGCTATAAACCTGCCACCCCGGTCGAAACAGGTATACGCAATTTCGTCGACTGGTACCGCGACTATTACAAGGTATAAACGGAGAAACCACGCATGGCGACTGTCGACGTACAAACACTGAAAGCACGCGAACGCGATTCCTGGAACGCCGCGGCCGAAGGCTGGCGCCGGCGCGACGCATTGCTGCGCCAGGGCGCCGCGCCGGTCACCCGGCGTATGCTCGAGCTGGCACGACTGTCGGCCGGAAACCGGGTACTCGACATCGCATCCGGCACCGGGGAACCGGCGATCTCTGCTGCCAAGCAGGTCGGTGACACCGGACAGGTGATCGGAACCGACCTGGTCGAGGCAATGCTCGACGTGGCACGCGAAAAAGCCGCACGCGAACAACTGCAGAACATCGAATTTCATTGTGTCGATGGCGAACGCCTGCGCTTTTCACCGG
>JALUUZ010000433.1 GCA_027021095.1 Gammaproteobacteria bacterium | reverse complement strand
GAATATCATCCGGCCGTGGCGCGGCCCTGCTGCCGTTTCGATACTGTCGCAGGCCGCGTGCGGGATTCAGTGCGCCATCGGCCAGTCCCGGGTCGAAAAAACTGCGGGCATGGCCCCAGACATTCGGCATTTCATGCTGCAGCACGATTTTATAGAAGCGCTTTATGTATTCGACGCATTGCCACTTCTGTCCGTAATAGTAGCCGTCAGCAGCATAGTGCCTGCCCTGGCTGTGATGAAACAGGTAACCGTTTTCGTAGGCGGGGACGCCTTTGTAACGGCTTGTTTCGAGACCGATGCTGTCTGTATCCCAAACCAGCATAGTGAAACCTGAAAATATCGTTTTGGAGACCGGCTGAAATAGGATATACTAAGCGCGTTAGATAATCCAGCCAGCTGACTCTTTTCAATCTCATTCCGGCGACTGCGTATTACCAACAGGCTGTTTCCCCGGAGAAAATACTGTTATGACATCGAAGACCACCAGTTTCAGCGCACTGGCGCTGCCTGCTCCCGTATTGAAAGTCTTGGCCGAACTCGGCTATGAGACGCCGACCCCGATCCAGGCGGCAGCCATCCCGGTGTTGCTGGAAGGCAGGGACATACTTGGCCAGGCGCAGACGGGGACCGGTAAAACGGCAGCGTTTGCGTTGCCGTTGTTGTCACGGCTGCAGCTGGCGAACAAGAAGCCCCAGGTTCTCGTATTGACACCGACCCGCGAGCTGGCGATCCAGGTGGCCGAGGCATTTCAGGCCTATGCACGCTATCTGCCGGGATTTCATATCCTGCCGGTCTACGGGGGACAGAGCGCACGCACGCAATTGCGGCAGCTCAAACGCGGAGTGCACGTCATCGTTGGTACACCCGGCAGAATCATGGATCATCTGCGGCGCAAGAGCCTGGACCTGGGGTCGTTGCAGGCGTTGGTGCTGGACGAGGCCGATGAGATGCTGAAAATGGGGTTTATCGAGGATGTCGAATGGATCTTGAAGCATACACCGGCAACCAGGCAGACCGCACTTTTTTCCGCGACCATGCCCAAGGCGATCGTCGATGTGGCCAGGAGGCACCTGCACGAGGCGCAGGAGATAAAGATCGAAAACAGGACCAGTACCGTTTCGACGACCATACAGAAGTACTGGCAGGTCAGCGGGGTGCACAAGCTCGATGCGTTGAGCCGGATTCTGGAGATGGAAGAGATCGACGCGGTGATCGTTTTCGTGCGTACCAAGGTGGAGACGGTGTCGCTGCAGGAAAAGCTCGAGGCACGAGGCTATGCCGCCGCCGCATTGAACGGTGACATGACACAGGCGATGCGGGAGCAGACGGTGCGTCAGCTCAAGGCCAGGCGGCTCGATGTGCTGGTGGCGACCGATGTGGCCGCGCGCGGACTGGACGTCGAGCGTGTCAGTCATGTCGTCAACTATGATATCCCGTATGACACCGAAGCCTATGTGCACCGGATCGGCAGAACCGGCAGGGCCGGGCGGGCCGGGACCGCGATTCTGTTCGTTGCACCGCGTGAAATGCGGATGTTGCGTGCGATCGAGCGTGCCACCCGGCAGCCGATAGAAAAGATGAAGTTGCCGTCCAACCAGTCGTTGAGCGACAAAAGAGCGGAGCAGTTCAAACAGCAGCTTATCGAGGTCATCGCGCAGCAGGAGCTTGGTTTTATCAGTACTGTCATCGGACAGATCGCGCAGCAGACAGGTTTGCCGATGCAACAGATCGCCGCCGCCGCAGCTTACCTGGCACAGCGCCAGCGCCC
>JALUUZ010000432.1 GCA_027021095.1 Gammaproteobacteria bacterium | reverse complement strand
GTTCCCATCGTGCGTGGGGACAGCTCAGCGGAGCAACTGCTTACGCATGATCGCGCGGAAGCAGTTTTGCGGCGAACGACTGCAGCGACTGCAGTGCGGACGATGGCGCCTTGATCGTACGCAGGAACGCCGCAGATAGATTAAGGGTGGCGTCAGCGGCTTCGGACTGTCCCGCCTTGGCAAGACAGCGTGCGGCGGATTTCAGGTAACGCAGGGTTTTAAGATGTGACTGGGAGAGCGCAGTCCCTATCTGCTGGCTGCCGATGTCGGCATTCAATCTTGCCAGCAGTTGTTTGGCCGCCTGGTCCTGGTCGCCATGCAGTATTTCCCCGGTCGAAACACGTTTAAATACGCGGGTATTCTTCAGTGCTTCCAGGACACCGGCCTGCTGGGTTACGCGGTAGGATGGCAGGCGTTCCTGAATCCTGTTCAGGGTTTCGATCGCCTTGTCGAATTTGGACAGGCGCGAGCCTTCAAGCGCGAAATAAGTACCGGTCTCGTTGTCGAAAAAATCCTGTGCCAGCCTGTCTGCCTCCGGGACGGGAAGCAGGACACGGGTGCGTTGGACGGCGGAATAAATTTTTCTTCCATCCGGCATATGCACGATTGCCTGTACCTCGTAAGTCCCCGGCTCATCGATAAACCAGTAGCGGAGACCGTAGGCGATCGCCAGCTCCTGGTAGACTGCTTCGCCGGGTTGCAGTTGGTATTGCTGCTGAACAGCGCAAACCTGTTTTATGTCGCGGTATTTTTTGGCGAGCCTTTCGCCGGGGCGGCGTATCAGCAGTTCGACCGTGCCGGCGGAAGGTTCCAGTATCCGGTTGATCGCGATTGCCTTGTCGGACTCGTTGCGCAGCCTGATGTCTGCCTCTATATTTTCCATGAATTCCAGTACTGGCGGAACCCACAAAGTCAGCGACAGGTCGTTCTCCCTGCTGGGCGGTGTAAAAGGATGTTCTTCCAGGTGCCCGCTGCCACCAAATCCCATGCCTCCCATCATTACCTCCATCGAATCGTGATGGCGAAGGTGGAGCACTTCGAACGGGTCGAACTGAAAATGGAATTTTTTCCAGAATGCCGATGAACCATCCCAGCCGTCGGGGTAAGCGTAACCATAGGGATAGATCTGCGGGTAGTTCATCCAGCTCAGTGCGTCCGGCCTCGGCAACACGCCCTGGGCATCGAAAATACCTTTTTGAAAGGAATGCAGGAAATTGAATGCATGTCCCAGTTCATGCACGATAGTGAAAAGGTATTCGCGGTTGCGTTCTGCTTCCGGGGCATCGGCGATCAGCGGGTGTTGTGCGAACACCGCCGCCCCCTGTCGCGGGGACTGGTCGTTGCTGTCGAACATGATGCCCAGCACGCCGGGATTGATATATCGAGTGGCAAGCAACAAGTACAAACGCCACTGTGGTTGTTCCTGGTACTTTGAGAAGTTATCGACCATTGCCGCATGCAGTTCTTCATCGGTCCAGAGTCCATCGTCACCGGCGGCAGCCAACGGCACTTCCTGGCGCCCTGCGCTGACGCGCATGTCGATGCCGATATCACGGTAAGCCTGATCGAAGCTCAGTGTGCGGTCGGGGAAATCTTCCGGTGTCTCCGGCAGTGAAGCGGTGTCGAACGGTTGCGGCCAGGGTACGCTGCTGACCTGGTCGACTTCCAGTTCGACAGAACGAAAATAATCGCTGGTTTTCTCCAACAGGTAGTTCAGCCTGATCCTGGTCTGGCGGCCGGTGCGTGTCATCGTGTAGAAGGTATAGACC
>JALUUZ010000431.1 GCA_027021095.1 Gammaproteobacteria bacterium | reverse complement strand
GTGCATCGCCAGCGCCGGCAGAGCTGACCCGGTTGCGCGAGGCGCTGGGCCAGGCCATGAGTCCGCAGGCCGGCCAGGCAGCGGAGCAAATGTTCGATGAGGTGTGCCTGGTCTTCGAGCAACTGCTGGCACTGCTGTTTTCATCGTCGCCGGAGCCCGGTGAGCACTCGCACTGTGTGTTTCTGCTGCTCGACCAGTTCGAGGAACTGCTGATTGGTGAGCAGCATACCGAGCAGCAGAAAGTGCTGTTTTTTCGTGTACTCAGGCAAATAAGCCAGCATGACGATCCGGTCGTGGTGCCGGTGCTGACGATGCGCAGCGACTACCATGGTAATTTGATGGACTACCCGGTACTGCAGCAGGTCTTCCGGCCCAAGGGGCTGGGAGAGCGCTATGAGCTGATGCCGCCGACTGAACAGGAGTACGCGGAGATCATCGAACGGCCCGCAAGCATCATGGGGCTGCGGTTTGCCAGTCACCAGGGGATCAACCTGGCCGACAGGCTGCGCCAGGATGCGCTGCAACTGCCCAATGCGCTGGCATTGCTGGAGTTTACACTGGACGAGCTGTTTGACCATGTCACGGCCTCCGGTGAGCTGGACTACCAGCATTACCTGCGGATCGGTGGACTTCAGGGGGTGGTCAGCAGCCGCGCGGAGGCGGCGTTCCAGTCGGTATCCGGTGCGGCTCAGCAGGAGATCGGCAAATTGTTTACACGGCTGATCGGCCTGGACCTTAAGACCGAGAAAATCTATGCACGGCGTGAACTGCACGACCAGGTGGTCGATTCGGCGGCGATGGCGGAACTGGTCACCCGGCTGGTCGAGGCACAGCTGATCGAACGGGTGGTCGACAAAAAAAATCAGCAACTGATTCGTTTCGTGCATGAAATGCTGTTTTACAGCTGGCAAAGAATCGTCGACTGGATCCAGGCCGAACGTGAACGCCTGCGGTTGATCGCACTGGTCGACAGCCAGTTTTCGCAATGGAGCCAGGCCGACGGCGCCAAGGCCAGGAAAGAGTTCCTGGTTCCGCTGGGCGACCGCCTCAACCAGGCCATGCGCATGCTTGAAGAGCGTGTCGCGGTGACCGGAGAGTTCAGGCGCTACATCCTCGAGTCCTGGCGTTATGCCAAGCGTAAGCAGCGTTTTTTGATCCTGTCGTCGATCGTGTTTGCGTTGACGACGCTGGCTGCGGTCATCGTTGGCGTGATCGCGGTCAAACAGCAGAAAAGCCTGTTGCACAAGGCGGTGCTGGCGACGGCGGCCAACCTGCTGGACAAGGATCCGACCCGGAGTTTTCGTTATGCAGAACGGGTCTTTGCCAGGACCGGTGCGTTTGCCGCTGAAAAGGTGATCTGGAACGCGCTGACGCAGCCGATGTACGCGGCCGATTTTCGCCATCACAGTTATGTCAAGTATGCGGCGTTTATCGACAAGACCCCTTATTATCTCAGTGTGACCGCCAAGGGCCGGATCCGGGTCTGGCGCCGCAGCGGTGTCGTGGCCCGCTATCAGCACCCGGCGGCGATCGAACTGGCCAGGGCCGTGGGGGTGACCTCGGAGGTGATCTTTGCCGATGCCAGGCAACGGCTGTTCGTCTGGAACTACCGGACCGGCCGGACGCGGGAGATCAAACCGGATCGCGGCAAGCGCGGCGAGGTCGTCTCGATCCTGGTGGCGCCGGACCAGCAGACCCTGGTCATCGATTATTTCGACAGGGTGCAGGTCATCGCCAGCAAGGGTTTTGTACTGAAGCACGAGATTCCG
>JALUUZ010000430.1 GCA_027021095.1 Gammaproteobacteria bacterium | reverse complement strand
CTGGTGGCAGAGTGATTTTCTTTCAGGCTGGTAGGCCGCGCCGAGTGGCCAGCAGATCAGTACCGAGCGCACGTTGTCCGGCCTTTTGTTTGCCGCCGCAACCTGTTCGCGGGTCGGGAGTGAATCGACGACATCGAACAGCACCGGCGCGGCGGTGATTGCGCCATAGTGGCCCGGAATCGGTGTACCGTCAGGGCGTCCGACCCAGACACCGATCGTATATTGGTCAGTGACACCAATCGCCCAGGCATCGCGGTAACCGTAGCTGGTCCCTGTTTTCCAGGCGACCTGGCGTGACCCGGACCAGCGGAACAGGCTCTGTGCAACGCCAGGACGATGATGTTGCTGTAGTATTCTGCGGATGACCCAGGCAGCACCCGGATCGAGCATGCGCCGTTCCGTGACCGGGTCTGTCGTTGTAAAGCGCAGTTCGCCACTGAGCCCGTTGCGGCCGAACGCGGTGTAGGCTGACACCAGTGATTCGAGCGACGTACCGGCTCCGCCGAGGATCACCGACAGGTTTGGCTTGGTGTCGGGCGGCAGCACCAGCCTGAGGCCGCCGTTTCTGACCCGGGCCATGAATTTTTCCGGCGTGTAATGATACAGCGTCTGTACGGCCGGCTGGTTCAATGACAGCTGCAATGCCTTGCTCAGGCTCACCGGTCCACGGAAACTGGTGCTGAAATTGGCCGGGCGGTAACCGTTGTAATCGACCGGCGCATCGGTCAACAGGCTTTCCGAGTGCAGCAGGCCGTCCTCGATCGCCAGTCCGTAAAGAAAAGGCTTCAAGGTCGAACCGGGTGAGCGTGTCGCTCGGATCATGTCGACATGGCCGAAGCGTGCGGGGTTGTTGAAATCGGCGGAACCGACATAGGCGCGCACTGCCAGGGTCCTGTTTTCGACGACCAGGATCGCCGCCGAAGTCTGTGCCGGGAAACGTGCCAGGTAGTCGCGGATCCTGTCTTCCAATGACACCTGCAGTGCATAGTCCAACGTGGTTTTGAGCAGGCCGCGTTTCAATGCCCTTGTTTTCAGCCGCCGTGCAAACAGTGGTGCCAGCATCGGCTGCTGGTGGCGGTGGCGGATTACTTTTTCAATCTTTGCCTGCTGCCCTTGTGTCTTGTTCCAGATGCCGAACTGGACCATGCGGCGGATGACTTTGTCGCGCGCCTTTTGTGCCCGCAGCGGGTGCCGGTCCGGCCGCAGCCGGGACGGGGACTGCGGCAGTACGGCCAGCAGCGCCGCTTCGGCGCGGGTCAGTTCGCGTGCCGACTTGCCCAGGTAGGCACGGCTGGCGGCCTCGACACCTTCGATCGTGCCGCCGTACGGCGCCCGGTTGATGTACAGGGTCAGGATCTCACGCTTGCTGTAGTGCCATTCGAGCTGCAGTGCACGGAAGATCTGTTTCAGCTTGCCGGCCAGTGTACGCGAATGCGGGTCCAGGATACGCGCTACCTGCATGGTCAGTGTCGAACCGCCCGAGATGATGCGCCCGGACAGCAGGCGCTGTTTCAGTGCGCGCAGCAGTGCCACCGGGTTGACGCCGGGATGGCGATAGAACCAACGGTCTTCATAGCCGAGCAGTGCGTCGAAATAGTGTGGTGAAACCTGTTGCAGTGTGACTGGATAGCGCCAGATTCCCTTCTTGTCCGGGAACGCGCGCAGCGGTTCACCGTTACTGGCGACCACCAGTGCACTGTAGCCGTTGCCGTTGTCGACCGGTATTGGAAACAGCCGGTCCAGCAGCAGGAATGCGGCGAACAGCAGGCCCGCGGCGTACAGCAGCCGGCGCAGCCAGCGGCCGGCCTGGCGCCAGCGCCCCGGCCGGGTGGCTGCCGGGGCCGGTTCTGTTACGGGTCGTTGCATCTGTGCCTGCCTGTCCGGTGTCCCTGGTTTCAGCGTGGCGCACCGACATTGCTGACGGTGATGTTACGCTCTTGCTGGCCTATACCCCGCCATTCGGGCCGGTACATATCCTCGACCAAGGGCTGGGGTACACGGTATTGTCCCGGTGATACGACACGTACCATGTAGAACAGGTCGACCGTCTGGTAGCGGTTGATCTTGATCGCCGCGACGAAACGGTCATCGCGGTATTCCTGGTGCAGGATATTGCTGTTGTTCATTACCTGCTTCGGGTATTTACCACTGATCTTCAGGTCATCGAGCGTCTCTCCCCGGCTCAGGTTCAGGTTCTCGACCTCGAAGCCTGCCGGCAGCAGGTCGACGACCAGCGCATTGTCGGTGCGTTGGTCGCCCCGAATCGACAGGTGCGCGACCAGCAGTTCGCCGACCTTGAAGTTGCGCCGGTTGACCAGTCTGCCTTTCATGTCGTAGAGCGTACGTACGACATCGATATGGCTGTTCTGCTGTTTCGGTGGCGCCAGTGGATAGCCATTGGTCACGAACATCGCGTACAGCGGGAACTGTGCCTGTGACTGGAAGCGGATACCCTGTTCGATCTGCTTGTAGCTGAAGCGTCTTACCATGCGTCCCTTGTAGTCGAGTGTGCTCTTGCTGCCGGGCAGTGTCAGTGTCGCGGCCCAGCGTTTGCCGCTGTTCTTTTCGAGCGCATGGCCGGCCAGGAAGATCGCCAGCCGTTCCTGGGTGCTGTAGTAGCGGCTGCGCTGCACCTCGCGCCCAAGTGCGAACACGAGTGCTCCTTTCTCCTTGAGCTTGATACCGTGCCGGGCGAGCAGTGCGTAGGACAGTGCCATGTCCCTGGACACAGTGCCATAGTCACCGAGGTAAACATCACGATTGCGCTGCTTGCGCAGGCCAAGACGGATCGCGTCCATGCCGCGCTTGCGGTCACCGCGCATGATCAACGCCAGGCCGAGATGGACCAGCGGCAGGCTGGATTTCGCGTGCTGGCGGTTGTTGTCGTACAGCGTGCGCAGTGTGCCCAGCGGTGCGCGTTGCACGCGTGCTAGCACATAACCGGCATAGGCGTTGACCGCCAGGGCCAGGTGCTTGGTGTCCTTGGTATAGAACTGGCGTCCAAGCCCGATACGCCGGGTCTTGATCCGGCGTTCGAGGTTTTTCAGCCCGGCCTGCAGCATGTCGTCCGGGACTGCAAAGCCATGATCCTTCGCTTCGAGCAGAAAATGCAGGACATAAGGCGTCAGCCAGGGTTCTTCAGGACTGTTGCTGCTCCACAGGCCGAATCCACCACCGGTCAGCTGCATGCTGCGGATACGTGTGATCGCATCGTTGATCGCCCGCACCCGTTTTTCTCTACTCATCGGTTTCAGGCCGTATCGTTTCGCTGTCTGCTCATCGATATAGACCAGCGGAAAGGCGCGGCTGGTGGTCTGCTCGAGACAGCCGTAGGGATAGGACAGCAGCCCCTTGACCGCGCCGCGGATATTCAGTGGTGGTGTGCTGGAGACGATCAGGGTGCCGTCGGTAGGCCCGGGCATCAGGCCCTTGACCTGGCCGGGGTCGACCGAGAACTGTGTATTCGGTTGAATCAGCTTGTAGACGACGCGCCTTACGCCGGGATAGGCGGGGCGGACCCCGAGTTCCCATTCACGTTTCAGGTCGACATCCTGGCCGGTCACATGGACTTTGATCTTGCCGACCCCGAAACCGGGTTTTCCATGCAGGGCAAAGCGCAGCACCTTCTTTTCCTTGTGCTTGAGCGCAATACGGCGTTTGACCGGGGTCATGCCCAGCGGGTCGCTGACCTGCATGCGCAACTCGAGGTTCTGCGCCTGGCCGCTCAGGTTGTGCAGGTCGAGCGTCAGTGTCGACTTGTCACCGGGACTGAGAAAGCGCGGCATCGCCAGTTCCGCGATGACCGGCGCGGCCACGGTGATCTCCCGCTCCGACGAACCGAAACGGTCCTTGGAGAAGGCAACGGCCATGATACGCAGGCTGCCGTTGTAGTCCGGGACCGGCAGTTCGACCTCGGCTTCACCGTTTTTGTCGAGCCAGACAGGCCCGCTGAACAGCGCCACGATTTTGACCTTGGCGTCGGCCCGTTTGTTCTGGTTGGCGCCGCCCGGTGCGTCACCACCGAACCGGAGCCTGGCCTGGACGCCCTGCATGTTTTCGATGACCCGGCTGTAGACGTCATACTGCTGTACTGCATACAGGCGTTTGCTGAAGAAATACTCTTCGGGTTTCGGTGTCTTGTAATCGGTGATGTTGAGAATACCAAGGTCCACGGCAGAGACGGTGACCACGGCCTGCTGGTTGCTGAGATTGTCCACCTTGACCTTGACTTTCAGCTTGCGCTGCGGCCGCATCTTCTCCGGTGCCTCGAGGTGAACGAGCAGTCTGCGTTGGCTGCGATCCATCGGCAGGTGGAGTATCCCCAGCGCACGGTTGGGCGTGATCCGGTTGATCTTGTTGCCGGGACGAAATACGACTGCGCTGACGTACAGGTTGTGGTGCGTGGCCCACTCATCGGCAACCTTGAACTCCACGGTCGTGCCCTTGGCCGGAAGGTGGATGCGCTTGCTCCACAACATCCTGTCTGATTCGATCAGCACGATGCCTTCGCCGGCATGCGGCGGCACCAGCTTGATTTTGACCGTGTCGCCGGCCAGGTAGCCTTTTTTCCCCTTGCGGTTCAGAAAAGTCATGTTGATCTTGTCCGGGCGCGCGTTATTGGCCTGTTGCCGCTGACTCCAGTTGTAGCCGGCGTAGAACCTGTGTGCGAGCTTGCGCCCGGTTTCCGGGTCGGTGATCTCCAGCCGGTAGCTGCCCCATTTGACCGGCAATGACAGCTTGCCATTGTCCTTGGCGGTAAATTTCAGGTCCTGCACCAGGACCGGATACTGGTCCTGGCTGAATTCATAGTGCCAGCCCCGTCTTTCGGAATAGGTCCAGTAGTAGCGGCGTTCTTCACGAATCAATTGTACCTTCAGGTTGCTGGCAGGCAGCTTGGTGCCATCCGGCCTGACTTTGATCACTTCGAACTCGGCGTTCGAGTTCTCGCTCGCGTACTTGTCCTTGAACAGCGGGCGCACACCAAGCAGCGCCTTGCTGGGCCAGACCACGCGCTTGATCGAACGGGTCACCGGCCGGCCGCCGGACTCGAACAGGCTGGTAGTCAGCCTTACTGCCATCGGTGAGTCGTATTTGTCATTGCCGGCATCGAGGGTCACGGTATAGCGTCCGCGCTTGTCAAGCTTGGCCTCCGGCAGCTCGTCGCGGATCTTGTTTTTTTCCTCGGCGACATTACCGAAATAGAATTCCTTGTATTGTTTCAATGGATGTCTTTCCGGATAGCGGTTGACCACGCTGGTGATGCGGTTGCCGGCTGCCGGTGCGCCATACAGGTAGGCGCCGTTGATCTGCACGATAAACATGTCAGACAGAGACAGAAAGTCCTTGGCGGTAGTCAGTTCCAGTTTCATTCGCTCGGGCAGAAATTCCTCGACCCGGAAGCGGTAGACCGAAGTCGGAGCGCTTTTGCCTGGATCGGTCCGTACCTCCAGCTGCCATTTTCCGGTCTGGGCGTTTCGCCTGGTGTTGAAGCGGTAGAAGTAATAGCCCAGTGACTCGCGGTTTTTGTCCTTGTGGTGCGGATGCAGCGTGAAGTTGCGCATGACTTTACCGTCCGGGCGTTTGATACGGATATTCAGCGGGATGTCCTTGACCGGGCTGCCGTCGTGATCACGCAGCAGAATCGAAAAATCGACAGGCTCGCCGGGCCGGAACAGGTCGCGGTTACCATAGACGAAGGCTTCCATGGCCCGTTGAGCGTTGCCGCTGGTGTTGAATTCAGACAGGTCCAGCGCAGGATCCTTGAAGGACAGCAACGAGAACTCGTTGTTTTTGAAGGCAACCACTGCGCCGCGGTAGGGTGCTTTGTTGTTCAGTTTGACCAAGCCTTCGGCATCGCTTTTTCCCTCGTCGACGAGATTGCCGTAACGGTCGATGACACGTATGGTGACGCCGTCGAGCGGCTTTCCAGTCTTCAGCGAGGAGGTATAGACGTGCAGCTTGTTTTTGTAGAGGCGTGAATGCAGGCCGATGTCGGTGACCAGGAACAGCGTGCTTTTCAGATCGTAGTCGTCGAAATTTCCCGGTATGCTCAGCACCGCGATATACAATCCCGGTTCGGACAGTTCCTTGATGTCTTTGAGCGGGATATGGGTGATCGTGCGCTGGTTTTTCTTCGACATCAGCCGGAAGCGGTTGGCGTAGACGCTGTCGGCTATTTTATTTATCCGTTTCAGGTTGTAGTACTTGAACTTGGAACTCAGTGAGTATTTATACAAAAAGCGCCGCAGGTTTTCCTTTTTGACGCGCATGAACTGCAGATCGACTTCCGGGGTGTTGACCGAGACGATCGGCAGGCCGTTGTTGAGCTGGCTTGGCAGGATATTGCCCTTGCTGGCAAAACTTGCAAACGCGGTGATCTTGCGCGTGGTGATGTTCTGGATCTTGTCGGCCTTGAGCTTGGAGCCGTTCGCCGCAGGCAGTCCGGATTTGATTCTGACTTCGTACTGGGTCTCCGGATTGATATGCGGGTAATACAGAACCCGCCTGTTGTCGCTCAGGACCCAGGCGCCGTTGGTGCTGCTGCGTACCGTGTAGTATTTTTTTGTCACTGTCAGGTACTTGTCATAGCGCTGTTTGGGGTCGAGGGGCGTAGAAAAAAGTATCGCCAGCGCTGGTTTGTTGTCGAAGCGGCGTTCCGACACCGTGATGACCCGGATCGGGATATCGTTCGGGGTCACCGTGATCTTCTTGTGCGTGGCAGAACCAGGCGTGCTGCCTGTGCCCTGCAGCAGTGCCCACAGCACCAGTGCGGCCGCGAGGCCGACGATGATGAAAATTGGAAGAAACAATCTGTTGTTTTCGTTCACGATAAGTCTCCAGTCTTCGTAATCATTCAGCGCAGAGTCAAAAAAACACGACACGTCCCTGTGTCGTAATCACTCGGAGTACTACACGGGATACCCACAGCAACCAGTGTAGCAACACCGGTTGTGCCTGGCTACGGACTCCCGGCATGGAGGGTATCCCTGGACCCATGCCGGAGTGGAGGAATCGTTAAGCCCGCATTGCACTACCCTTGCACCGTTTCGCGACGAACGGTGGTGAGAAATGCGGGCTAGTGTTTTCGAGTTTAGCCGTACTGATAAGGTTATCGCACGCTCATGCCGCTGCAGTGCAACAACTATGGCGATCGGCGGTTGAATTGTGGCAGAATTATGGCAATGGCGGTTATTCGTTGTCGTCCTTGCCGGTAAAGGTGTTGGCGGTGGTCTTGGCAAAATTATAGTACAGCAGCCTGAGGCGGATCGCCGAATGCCCGCTGAGTGTGCCGCCCAGTGAATACTTGGCTTTTACGGTAAATTTTTCAATCACCTGCTGATGCCGGTCGACGACAGAGACTGTGCCGTACAGATGGTCTGACCAGGAAATGGGTAGAATGATCGCGACGGCATTGGAGCGCGATTTCAGGCCGGTGACGTGGATCCTGAGCCGGTAGGGTGACCGTTTGTCGAGCAGTTGTTCTTTGGCCAGGATTTTCCGTGTCATCCTGGTCAGCAGTGGAATCTTGATCAGCTTGTATTTTTTCAGCAACGCACGTGCTTTGTCCGACACGGTCAGGTCGATCCCATTGAAACGATAATGCTTGTCGACGATCTGCTGTTGCGGCTTGTCAATCTGCGCAAAGCCTGTACAACCGCTGAAACCGACACTGACACCGAGCACCAGAGCAGAAAATAACGCCGAATATCTGTACATCACTGAATCCCTGAAATCCTGACCGTATTGTAAAGCAATTATTCTGCCACCTGCCTGCCGCGCTGTCAGTCACTGAATTTGAAATCGGGCCTGCCCCAACGCTTTTCGCAGTCGAGCGCCGGGCGGACTGCCGGGTCGTGTAGAAATTTGGCAGCGAGCTTCGCGGCGCATTCGTCGCTGTCGACCGCTCCATGCCCGACACCGGGTATTTTGAAGAAAAAGCTGTTAGGCAGCGTTTTTGCCACCTTGTCTGCCCAGTACCAGGGAGTCACCGGGTCAAGTTCACCGTTCAGTATCAGCGTCGGAATCGTCGAGTGTGTGGCGGCGAAAAACGCTTTGGGGGCGCGTCCGGAGTCCCAGAACCGGCATACGTCGTATTTCCATTGCAGTGCGACATAAGGTTTGACGTAGGGATATTTTTCCACTTCGTCGGCATACATCTGTTCGCTGACGGGGACTTCACGGTCATGGCATTCAACGGAATAGTAGGCGGCGGGGCTGAAGGTCTTGTCCAGTGTCCAGCGCGTGTATTTGACGACGATCGGTTTCAGTTTGTGCGGGCCGACCCGCAAT
>JALUUZ010000429.1 GCA_027021095.1 Gammaproteobacteria bacterium | reverse complement strand
GTTGGCCATTTTCAGCAGGCGGATGGTCATCGACGGGTCCTGCAAGATCAGTTTGGCCAGGCGCGATGCCGAGCTTTCACGGTGCGAGGCCTCGCCGGCGATAATGCGGGCAGTGTGCGCGAACGCGGGCATCTCCATCTGCGTCAGTTGTTTGGTCCAGTACTCGAGACTGAGTCCGGAAGGTGTCATGTTTTCTGCAGGCATGCCTTCATTATCGGCTGATAGTGCAGATTTATGATTTTCCTGCGTCCCATTGCAGTGCCTGTCGGGCCGGTTTGAAGTGGAATCGGAGCCAATAAGGTTTGGTCCGTGCCGGTCGATACATTACATGACAAGGCTTTGGGAGAAAATCAATAAAAACAGGATGGTTTCCGCTTCCTGCAAGCGACGTCGTAAGAAATAGAATAACTAACCAAATATAGATATTAGGATAGTGGTAAATGACGAAACAATTGGAAATCTCTGATATACAAAACCTGGTGCCGATTTGCAGCCTGACCTATGAGAACCAGCTTGAATTGATACGCTCGGTTTCGAGGAAAACGCTGGGTGCCGGCGGTGTTTTGTTGCGCAAAGGACAGGAAGACGATAAAACTTACTATCTGCTGGACGGGGAGATCGAGTTTCTGGAAAACAACCGCGTGACGGCCAGGCGGGCTGCCGGGACCAGCGAGGCGCTGCGCCCCATCGCTAACAAGCAGCCACGCCAGGCGACACTGGTTGCCAAGACTGATATCCAGTATATCGCGGTGGAAAACGACCTGATGGACATGCTGCTGACCTGGGACCAGGCCAGCAGCTATGTGGTCACTGAACTGGACAACAGCAACGTGATCGACAGCGACTCGGACAGTGACTGGATGACGAAAATTCTGCGTTCCGATATCTTTATGCGGATTCCACCGGCCAATATCCAGAAAATGTTTATGCGCCTGGAGCACTTGTCGGCCCGTAAGGGCGAAGTCATCGTGCGCCAGGGAGAGAAGGGCGATTACTATTACATCCTGCAGAACGGGCAATGTGAGGTAGTCCGCGCGTCGGCGGAAGGTGGGAAAAGTATCCGTCTAGCCGTACTGGGTCCAGGCGATCATTTTGGCGAGGAAGCACTGATTTCAGATACGGTCAGAAACGCAACGGTACGTATGGTGACCGATGGTTCTTTGATGCGCATGTCACAACAGGATTTCAATGAGTTGCTCAAGGAACCTGTGCTGGATGAGGTGAATTACAAGGAGGCATGCCGGCTGATCGAAGAGGGGGCTGTCTGGCTGGACGTCAGGCTGGAGAACGAGCACGAAGGTTCTGCGCTGAACGGCAGTATGAATATTCCGTTGTACCTGTTGCGGCTGCGTATCGCCAAGCTCGATCCGCAGAAGAAGTATATCGTGTGCTGTGACAGCGGCAGAAGGTCTGCCACCGCCGCCTACCTGTTGAGTCAGAAAGGCTTTGACGTACTGGTGTTGTCCGGCGGCTTGTCTGCATTACCACAGGCAGAAAGCGCGGCATAGCAAAATCGTGTGTGGAAGGATCGCCACGTGGTGTGATTCGATTTGTCATGGTGTTGGTGAGTACAACGCACCCTACCTCGTCGTGACGGTGTGCGCAGCACACCAAAGGATTTATGGTTAAAAAATGCCATGCTCCAAAGTAGGGTGCGCCGTGCGCACCGAAACGCGTGCGCACCTGCTACAATGACCTTCGGTTCAGCATACCACGCCAGTTTTTTTGGATACCTTGTTGCGTGATAGTCTCTATCTGCTTGATAAACCGTTTATAGAGCTGGTTGTCAGGCCGGTGTTCGTGCAGTGTCTGGAACAGTTCCAGCGCGGAGGAAAATTCGCTGTGTTCGAACAGGTTCATGGCCTGGTTGTATTGTTTCAGTTCGTAATAGTCTATCAGGTCGAGTTCATGGCGGTCACAGACCGGCTGATAGATAGAGATGTATTGCGAATTGTTTTTGGGCTGGATATTGTCCAGCTTTCTGCAGACGATACCGTTGCTTAGCTTGTAAGTTTCTTCCCCGATCACACAGTGTACCCCATAGAAGGCCGCCAGGCTGGTCAGTTTCGAAGCGGTTTGTACTGCGTCACCGAACACCAGTGTTTGATGGAACAGGGTGCGCGTGGAGATTTCACCGGTGTTGATACCGATACAGAAGTCTACCCCAGGGAGGTTGTTTTTAATCAGTATGTTTTCGATGCAGTCACGCAACCGCTCGATCTCCAGCGCCGCATTGATTGCGGGATTGGTGGCATCATGACCGTCGGTCTGTCCTGCCCAGCTTGCCATGATCATGTGTCCTACATACTGGCCAGGTTGACCTTGGTGTTTTTCTATCGCTGTCGTCAGCGGGTTGCCGATCAGTTTCAGCAGGCGGTTCAGGTCCGCGCTGTCGAGCGAAGTGGACAGTCTTTGGAAGTCCTTGATGTCGATGAACATGACCGTCGCAAGCCGTGTCTGCACCGTGCCGGGAAGGGTCTCGGTCTTGCGGCGGCCGGCTCTGGAACGGGCCGGTGCCAGCAGTAGTTGCCCGAGGGAGGTAAGCGCACTTTTCCCCGGCTCCAGGCGATCGAGCAGATGGATCAAGGTCAGGCTTGCAACCAGCAGCAGCGGGATGCTTATCGCAACCAGTGTCAACCGGGTATGATACATGGTCAACGCATAGAGCAGCCACGCTGCGATACAGACCGATGCCAAGGCCAGCATGCGTGGAACCGTCAACACTGGAAACAACAGGCACAGCAGCAGACCAGTCAGCAGGATCAACAAGGTATCGATTGTTTTGACCTGGCTGGGGCGGGAGAGAAACTGGCTGTTGAGAATGCCATTGAGGATGTTTGCGTGAAGTTCCGCAGTAGTATAGGTACCATTATTAGTTCTGACACGTGGCCGGATGTGCCTGACACTGCTGCTGAGGATAATGGTCTTGTTTTCGAGCAGGGTGGGTTCGATCTTGTTGTTGATGATATCGGCGGCAGAGACGGCCGGGAAAGAGCCGGGCGGGCCCCTGAAGGTCAGCAGTACTTCGCCGTGCGGGCCAACCGGGATACGGGTTTCCTCGATCTGAATATGTGACAGGCTTTCTGAATTGTCGGTCGACGAATGCAGTGTGATTTTTTCCGACAACAGCCGCAGGCGCGCAATCTGCAATGCCAGCGAGGGATAGATCTCATGTTTGTAGCGCATGACCAGCGGCGCCTTGTACAGGGTCGCATGAGCGCCCGGATCCAGGTTGATAAAGCCGCCGAACCGGCTGGCCTTGCCGATCCGGCGTATATTGCCGGTAAAATTACGGATGGTCAGAAAGGCCCGTGGATTGATCTGTTGTTCGATCGGCAGGGACTCCGGTAGCACACCCTTACTGCCGACAGGCCGGTCATGGTAGCGGAAGCCAAGCACTGTTTCCTGTTGCCTGAGCCTGTTTGCAAAAACAGCATCGTGGTCGAAAGGTGAGATCATGTTTTTCAATAATTCCACCACGGTCGAATCGATCTGGTTCAGCTTTTGATAGTAGTCGAGCACCTCGCGTGCACTGTTGTGGCTTTCAGTTTCAAACACCAGGTCGAATGCCAGGATCGAGATACCATTGTTGACCAGTTTGTTGACCAGGCGCAGCATCAGTGACCGGTCCCACGGCCATGGACCCAGTGATTCGAGACTTTTCTCGTCGATATCGACGATCAGTGTGTCCGATTTGCTTTTGTCCCATGGAATCCGATTGACGATCGTATGTGACTCGAACCCCAGGCGTTCGAGTGAATTTCGCCATTCTTTTATAAAGGAAATTTCCGACAGTTGCAGCCATAGCAGAAGCAGGATCGTCAGCAGTGACAGCGTAAAGGCATACCTGCGTTTTTTCAGTACCTCCGTGTAGTCTTTTATTTTCATTTCGTTATCGGGTCCTGGTCCGTTTGACAGGTATCGTGCACAGGTTAACCTGTAATAATCAATAATACAATTACCCTGGGGCGTCAAGTCAATCGCTGCCCTTGGAATTCGAGGTTTTTTCGGTCATCGCCGGTGTTTTGTTCTGGTGTTGAAGTTTTCTCGACAGCTCGATCTGCGGGATGACTTTTCCATAAGCATGCCCGCGCGAATGCAGCAGGTTCAATGCCTGCAAGGTCTTCCTGCTGATCGGAGCAGGTGTGGCATACTGGAACGGGGTTCCTGGCAACGGCATAAAGAAATGATTATGAATGCGTGCGCCCATGGCGGCTAGTTTCTGTGCAAGACGGATCGAGGCGTCCGCATCCTGTTGTGTTTCACCAGGCATCCCATACATGAAATCTACGTTTGGTGTAAAACCGAAGCGGAGTGCATGGGTCACGGCCTCGACGATGACATCGACATCGTGACCGCGGCGGCAGGTTCGCAGCATTGCTTCCGACCCGGACTGGCCGCCAATGATCAGGTTGTCATTGTCGGTATATTTCTTAAGGATATGCAGCGAGTCCGGTGTGATGTGCTCCGGCCGGATCTCTGACGGGAAGGTACCATAGAACAAGCGCCGTTGCGGCCCGATTTCGGCGCGGATCGATGCCAGCAGTCGCTCGATTGCCTCGAGGTTGACAGTCGTGTCTTCGCTGCCATAAGACATGGAACTGGGCGAGATAAACCGGTAGTCACGCAGATGGTTCTGTTTCATGATCCGTACATAGTGCAGGATGTTGTCGATGCTGCGATGACGAAAACGGGCCTTGTGGAAGTGTGGGGTCTGGCAGAACCGGCAGCCATACAGGCAGCCGCGGGTAATCTCGATCGCACCGAATTTCTTATGTTCGACGCCGCAGGGTGGGTAGTCGTCCAGGTCGATCAGCCGCCCCTTGTGCTGGTTGACCCAGGTCTGGCCATCGAGGTAATGCAACCCCTGGATACCGCGCAGTGCCTGTCCGCCGGCCAGTCTGCGGGCGATTTCAGCAATGATCGTTTCACCTTCACCGACGGCAGCAAAGTCGAATCCTGCTTGCAGTGTCTGTGCAGGCCGTGCGGAACAGTGTACCCCGCCGGCAATATGCAGAATGTTTCCGGTCTTCGTGGTTTCTTTTAGCCGGCCAAGCTCTGACACGACCGATTCGAAATCGGGCGAATAGAACGACCAGCATACGACGGTTTTGCGTCGTTGGCATGAATCCGATTGCAACAAGCTGGTCAGTTCGGTGTTGTTGTTGGCAAACAACAGCTCGACAGGCAGTGCACAGTTGCTGATCGCCTGTTCCAGCGTTCCAGTCAGTACGTTCAGCGCGTATTTTCCGGTTTTCCGGTAGTAAAGGATAATCCAGGGGTGATCGTGTTCATTCATGTCGTAGCAGCCGCGAGTGCAGGACCCGTACAGCGTTCTATTTTGCAGCAACAGGCCGGTTAAATCCAGGTTTTATGCTTGCCAGGGTTCCGCGCGGTCCCGTGCAGCGGAACCGTGTCTGCTGTTTTCTGAGAGGGCTGGGCTAAAATGTACTATATTGTCGACTAGATGTATCGGGGCTGAGCCGGAGAATGATGAATTTGTTATACAGGTTGTTGCCGGGGATTTTTTCTATCGTGTTGATTTCAGGGTGCGGAACCAACGACAATGAGATCAAGCGCAGTCTCATCGGCACATGGAATTGTGATGGTGACACGGCGGTCATGGAGACTTATTTCAACGATGGCCGGTATGTGAAGTTTGTCCAAGGTAAGCCGTATGCGCCGCGCACGGTGGACAGGGTGGACCATTATCTGAAAGGCCGTTATAAAGTCAGCAGCAAAGTCATCGTGCTTGAATTGCAGTACCAGGTGTCCGATGTGCTGGCGCGCCAGGCCGGCCTGGCAAATATGGACTTCGGGCGGCAGATACACCGGCGCCTGCATGTCAGGGATATCGATGCATCGACTCTTTACCTGCAGCAGAAAGCGAAGGAAGCCGTGTTTTGCAGAAGGGTGCGGGAACAACGCGTAGGGGAAAAGTACGCGGCGTTTTCCAGTAAACTGCAGAATAAAATCAGGGCCGCGGCACAGCGTGAGCAGGATGCGCAACACAAGACGGCCGCGATCCGGAAGATGATCGGGAAGAAAAAGAGGCTGTTGGACAAGATCCGGAAGGTCGATGGGGTGTTGCGGCGGCGCATGGCCTGGACGGTGCTGCAGGAGTTGGAAAGGAAACTACCGCCTGCAGCACGGTTGACCGAGCTGAATGTGCAGGGCGAGAATGCACGTATCGTGCTGATCAGCAACGGACGTTCTGATGCTTCGGTGTTGGTACGCAGTTTGAACAGCAGCAAGGTGATCAGCAATGCGCAGATTTCCAAGCACAAGACCTATGTACGGGGCAAGGACACCCTGGCCAGGTCCGTGGTGAATTTTTCTCTGGCCTCTGCGCAGCGCCGCAAGGCGATCTACTTGATCAGGCTGCCGGATGAGGCCGAAGCCTTTACCCAGCATCGGCGCCAGTACCGGGAGTTACAAGCAGTCTACCGGAAGATCAATGGTTACCTGTTTTCCGATACAGCAGTCAAGCGCACCGTTGAGACAATCAAGGGCTGGTTGAAGCGCTATAGTGTTTCAACGCAAAGTTTCACCCTGCGCCAGGGCCGTAACAACGGCCTGCCGGGTTACAGTATCGATTTTGCAGTGGAGGCGAAATACAGCGGTGTAAGAAAGCTGCTGATGAAGTTCGTCAGCGCAAAAAAACCGATCGTCATCGATACCATGTCACTGTACCGCCAGGCGGGTAAAAAGGCGAATGGCGTGTTGAAACTCAAAGCGAGGTTGTTTTTATATACACACGGGCAGAAGATCACGGCGGGGGGAGGGGCGTCCGCCCTGAAACGCTATCGGCTGGTGACTTTACTGCCCTATCCGGATTATACTGACAAGAATAATGGAATTCGCAATCCATTCCAGGGAACGAAAAAAAAGCAAAATCCTGATTGATTCAGGGCTTGAATTTAGCGCCTGAGCTGTCGAATGACTGTTATGCGCTGGTCGAATCGAGCTGGTGACAGAAGCCTGTGTTCAAAGGGGGGATGATGCAGACAGAACTGATGACGACAATGCAGTTGCGATTACAGCAGCTCTATGAGCTGGATATTCCATTCAATGTAAACCAGTTTCTGATTACCGATCCGGAACTGGTGCAAAGGCTTGATCAAAGTGTCAACCCCAGAGAGATTCCCGAGAAACTTTTGATCTGCCAGTCCGGTGATGATATCGATCTGTCTTTGTACCTGGATCCCGACGTGCTGGGTTCACTCACCGTCAATAACCCGGAACAAAAACTGGATACCAGCAATATCGAAAATTATCTGACGGTACTCGAGGGGGTCAGTCATTTCCTGTACCTGGTCTGGAATGCGCGGTTCAACCGCAGTATCTCGCTGTTCGAAATGGAACTGCAGGCCGAAGTCGATAAATTCGTGCTTTCGCTGCTGCTGGCCAACAGTCAGCAGAGCACCGGGTTGCTGTATGACCTGTTTCAGATGTTGTTTGAAGATTTCCGCTACAGTGAGAACATGACCCGTGTCGAGAGACAGCGCTATGAGGCGGCCAATTACTATGCGGGATTGTACTGCCGGGAACTCAGCAGACCGTTGGTCGGTCTGCCGGATAATGTCGCGTACCTCAATGATCTCAGGCGTTTCTACCGTTTGACCAATCGCCTCAAAATCGATCATATTTCATCGTTGTGCCTGAAATAGGCCGTTGTCGGATACTGGCCCGCATTGCTTACCACCCTTCTACTGCGACGGCGCCATGGCGCTCCCCGGGTGGTTTTCGCTCGGTCGGCGAACCACGATGCGATTCAAAACACTGGAAATCGCTTGGAGCCTGAATCCGTGGTCCGCAAGTTTTTTCTGCGACATTGCCTCGCCCAGAGGCGGCGCAGAAAAAAGCTTGCAAACCGCGGGAGCATTCAGGCGGGGGTTGGCATTGTCACGACCGGCCAAAGCCATTCACACGGGGCGTGGTGCGCACCCTGCCTTGCCTGCGTGTGCCTCGGTCGCGAAAGCCACCCATGCCGCACCCTTGCACCGTCTCGCGACGAACGGTGGTGAGAAATGCGGGCTGGGTACCACCTGAATGTTAACGAATGTTGACAACAAAAAAATTTTAGATTTTTTTGACACGATCATGTTGAAATCTGCGTTTGCAGTCTTGTGTTTTTTTTTACTGGCGTATAGAATAATTTTTTCGGTCGCGCTTAGCGGCTTTCGTTTTGTTCAGGAGGTTTGAACAACTATGTCTTTACATTGGTTACAGCACGGCAGACTTGAACGGCCCCGTCATGCAGTAGGCGGCGGGCTGGTGTCTCTGTGTGCGCGCAT
>JALUUZ010000428.1 GCA_027021095.1 Gammaproteobacteria bacterium | reverse complement strand
GTCCCCTGAGTCGCTTCACATGATCGCGGTGGACAGTTCGCCGGCGATGCTGGAGAAATGCCGGCACAACTGGGCGCTGGCCGGCCTGCCGGTGAAGCTCACATTGCAGTGCCGGGATATTACCGAAATTCCGGTAGAGAATGCCTCGCTGATCTTGTTGAACTACACGTTGCAGTTTATCGAGCCGGGGCGCCGTGACGCGCTGCTCAGCAGGCTTGTTGCGGGCATGCATGCCGGCGGTGCATTGGTCTTGTCAGAGAAAGTTCTGTTTGAAGATCAGTCCAGAAACGAGACCATGATCGATCTGCATCATGCGTTTAAACGCGCCAACGGTTACTCCGAACTGGAGATCAGCCAGAAGCGCACCGCGCTCGAAAAGGTCTTGCGTCCTGAAACCATCGAGGCCCACCTTGCGAGGCTCAGGGCGGCCGGGTTCGGGTTTACCGCTGTCTGGTTTCAATGCTTTAACTTCGTTTCTTTTCTGGCAGTCAAATGATCGATTATACATCGTTCTACCAGGCGATCGCCGGCACGCCGCTGGCCCCCTGGTGCCAGTCGATGCCCGCGGTGATCGCCAGGCGTTTCGATGCACGGACACATGGCCATGTGGAGGAATGGCGGCAGTTGCTGATCGATCTTCCCGTACTCGAAGCCGGCAGCAGCGATTTCAGCAGCGATGTGGTCCAGGTCGGGACCGGTGACGATTGCGACAGCCGGCACCGACAGCAGCTCAACGCATCGCTGCGGCGGTTGATGCCCTGGCGCAAGGGGCCTTTCGAGTTGTTCGGCCTGTATATCGATACAGAGTGGCGCTCGGACTTTAAATGGAACCGGCTCAGGCCACACCTGGCATCGTTGCATGGCAGGCGTGTGCTGGATGTCGGTTGTGGCAGCGGTTATCACTGCCTGCGGATGTACGGCGACGGGGCTGATCTGGTTGTCGGCGTAGAACCACTGCTGCGCTATATCACCCAGTTCTATGCGATCAAGCACTATGTGCCGGACATTCCGGTGCATCTTCTTCCGCTCAGCCTCGAAGGGCTGCCTGAGCGTTTAGCGGTGTTCGACACGGTTTTTTCGATGGGGGTCCTGTATCACCGCAAGTCACCGTTCGACCACTTGTACGCGCTCAAGGAGCTTCTCGTCCCGGGCGGTGAACTGGTGCTGGAAACACTGGTCGTCGAAGGTGGGCCGCAAGCCGTGTTGACACCGGTCGGCCGTTACGCAAAGATGCGCAATGTATGGTTTATCCCAAGTTGTGCAATGCTGGAAATCTGGTTGCAGCGCTGTGGATTCACCGGCATACGCCTGGTCGATGTTTCGGTGACGAGCATTCAGGAGCAGCGGGCAACCGAGTGGATGCAGTTCGAATCGTTGCCGCAGTTTTTGCACCCGCAGGACCCCACCCGGACGATCGAAGGCCATCCTGCGCCGAGGCGGGCGATCTTTATCGCGGCCAAGCCCAGCTAGCCCGCATTTCTCACCACCGTTCGCAGCGAGACGGTGCACCTTGTGCCATCGCGCATGCCCGGTGCCTGTGATTACCATTGATTTGGCGTATACTAGTGGGAGTACTGGGCGAAACGGTTACAGGTTTTACGTAGATGATGTGCAGGAGTGGGTGAATGGAGGAGTTCGAAACTATACTGGGGCGCCTGGCGGTAGCGGTGTTGCTGGGTGGAATCATCGGCTTGGAACGTGCCCACCATGGCCGGCCTGCCGGGCTGCGAACGCATACACTGGTATGCCTGTCTTCCTGCCTGTTGATGTTGTTGACGGT
>JALUUZ010000427.1 GCA_027021095.1 Gammaproteobacteria bacterium | reverse complement strand
CATCGGCCGCAACCGTAGACGAACATGGTGTCACCGGTAATCAGCTTGTTGCCTGCGTGGTAACACGCCGACCCGGGAGTGTGGCCCGGTGTCAGCAGTACCCGAATATCCGTCTTGCCGAGCCTGATGGTATCGCCGCCATGGTGCAGTACCGGCCTGGTGAGTTCACTGCCCCAGAAACGGGCTTCCGCGCTGGTCAGGTGCAGGCGTGCATCGTATTGATCGAGTATGGCCTGGATGCCATTGATATGATCATAGTGGCTGTGGGTCAGCAGTATATCCGTAATGTCGACACCAAGGTCCTTGGCTTTGCCGATAATTTTTTCCGGTTCCCAAGCGGGATCGACCACGGCGGCCTGGCGGGTCGACTTGTCGACCAGCAGGTAGATAAAGTTTTCCATCGGCCCGAGCTCCAGTGAATGAATCGCAAACGAGGGTTCTATCATGGTCTGTATCCGGTTATTGGCAGCCTGTTATTGTTCATGAATCACCGGGCCAGGTCAACAAGCCAGGACTGTAATTTCCTGGACCGGCGGTTAGTGCTTGTGGGCTATTTATCGGCGGGGATACCCAGGCTAGACTCTGAGGATATTCGCAAAAGTCCTGTCATGGCAGTGGATTACCTGATTCATGGGAAAGTGCGCTTGGCATGCCGGGGACAGGCAGGTGCCAAGGTCGACCAGGACCATGCCGGTCCGCAGAGCGTTGGTTTGCTCGCGCCTGTTGACAGTCGAGCTTTTGTTCACCGTTCTGGAGCCGGCGTAGACAGAGGGCTATAATGAAAACCCCGACGTCGTGGTGTGCACGGAATTTGCGTGTCGACAACAGCAGGGAATCCGAGCGCAGGGGATCCGGGCAGGGTACGGCAAAGTGCGTCTGAATTCCCGGCGGAACATGACCTCGACAGACCGTGGAACGGATAGTGGTGAAGAATGATTAAAGCGATTTTTGGTTTTGTGTTGAGACGCCTCTACAGGATTCGGGTAACCGGGCTCGAGCACTACAAGGCTGCCGGGGAGCGGGTCTTGATCGTTGCCAACCATGTCTCGTTGATCGATGCCCTGATCCTGGCAGTCTGCCTGCCTGACAAATTGACGTTTGCCGTCAATACGTATGTGGCGAGAGGTTGGCTGGTGCGCCTGGTCTCACCCTGGGTGACGCTGTTTCCGATGGATCCGACCAATCCGCTGTCATCCAAATCATTGATTCGCTATCTGCAGCAGGACAACCGCGCGGTGATCTTTCCGGAGGGCAGGATTACCGTGACAGGTTCGTTGATGAAGATCTACGACGGTACCGGTTTCGTGGCCGACAAGTCCGGTGCCAAGGTACTGCCAGTGCGTATCGACGGTGTGCAGTATACTCCGTTTTCGCGCCTGCGGGGGCGTTTGAAGACCCGCTGGTTTCCACGCATCACCGTCACCCTGTTGCCGCCGAGAACATTGACCACGGACGACTCACTGCAGGGTCGCCAGCGTCGCCAGCAGGCAGGCAAGGCGCTTTCACGGTTGATGGGCGAGATGATGTTTGAAACCAGCAACCGCGAAAGAACACTGTACAGCGCGATACTCGACGCAATGGACACACACGGCAGAAAGCACAGGATTCTGGAGGATATACAACGCAGGCCGGTAAGCTACGGTCGTGCGATCGTTGGCTCGTTCGCACTGGGCAGGCTGTTGGAGAAGAGAACCTGGGCGCAGGAAAACGTCGGCATACTGTTGCCGAACATGAATTCCACGGCCATCACTTTCCTGGCGTTGCAGCTGCATGGACGCGT
>JALUUZ010000426.1 GCA_027021095.1 Gammaproteobacteria bacterium | reverse complement strand
ACCATTGATAACCCGGCCCGTATTGCCTTTGATTTCCCGAATACCGGCAGCCAGCTGCCCAAACGCTCGCAACCTGTCGGCATCGGTGTGGCACAGTCGGTCACGACTATTTCCACTAAAACAAAAACACGCGTGATCCTGAATCTCTCGGAAGTTGTGCCCTACCAGGTGACTACCCAGGGCAAAAACGTACTGATTACCCTGGACAGTGAAGCTACCGGCGCTGCCTTTGAGCCTGTCGCCCCAACCAAGGCAGTACCCGATGGCGCTCCACGCTTTTCAGATACGCCCCGCGGTATAGATAACATCGATTTCCGCCGCGGTGAAGAAGGCGAAGGCCGTGTTGTCATCAAGCTGACTGATTCCAATATCCCCATGGATATCAGCGAAGAATTCGGCAAGGTCGTTGTCAAGTTCCTTGGTATCACCCTGCCCGAAGAACTCCGCCAGACTCTGGACGTTCTTGACTTTGCTACACCGGTCAAGGCCATCAGCAGTTTCGAGGAAGACGGCAATGTCCGCATCGAGATTGAACCCGTTGACAACAATTTTGAACATGTTGCTTACCAGGCCAACAACCTGTTTACCGTTGAATTAAAGCCGATCAGCAAGGAAGAGCTTGAAGAGGTCAAAAAGGAGAAATTCGGTTACACAGGTGAACGCCTGTCCCTCAACTTCCAGGATATACCGGTACGTGCCGTACTGCAGCTGATTGCCGATTTCACCAGCCTCAACGTGGTCGTCAGCGATTCTGTCGACGGCAACCTGACCCTGCGCCTGAAGAACGTTCCCTGGGACCAGGCACTGGACATTATTCTCAAGGCCAAGGGCCTGTCCAAGCGTGAATCAGGCACTGTAATGATGATCGCACCGAGTGAAGAGATTGCCGCACAGGAAAAAATCGACCTTGAAGCCCAGCAATCGATTACCGAGCTCGCACCCATACGCAGCGCATTTTTCTCCATTAATTTTGCCAAGGCAGCCGAACTGGCCGCCATATTAACGGGTGAAGGCGCCTCCGGCGGTGACACGGATGAAGAAGGTGAAGGCAGCACAACTACCAGCAGCGGCATGCTCAGCCCGCGTGGCAGCCTGGTTATTGATGAACGCACCAATACCCTGATCGTGAAAGACACCGAAGATGTCATATCCGAGATTCGGCGCACCCTGAAAAAACTGGACATTCCCATTCGCCAGGTCATGATTTCCTCACGCATCGTGATCGCCAGCGACGAGTTCACCAAGGAACTGGGATCCCGCTTCGGCGTTACCCGTGCTGCCAGCAATTCCAACGGCTTCGGTGTTACAACCGGTACCTTCCAGGGTGCCGACACCATTGCTTCCAGTGGTATTGAAAACATCGCCAACTCCGGTGTTCCGGAACCCTTTACCCTGCCCAGCGGCGTAACTGCGGCAGACCGTCTTAACGTCAACCTTGGTACAGCCAATGCCGCCGGCAGCCTGGCCTTTGCCGTACTCACAGGCAGTTCACTGATCGATCTTGAAATCTCCGCCCTGCAGGCCGAAAACGAAGGCGAGATCATTTCCAGCCCGCGCGTGGTAACGGCCGATCGTCACCAGGCGCGTATCGAGCAGGGTGTGGAAATCCCGTACCTGTCTGCAGCGTCAAGCGGTGCCACCCAGGTGCAGTTCAAGAAAGCAGTGCTGAGTATCGATGTTACGCCACAGATCACACCGGATGACCGCGTCATTATGGACCTGTCTGTCAACAACGACACGGTTGGCGATATTTTCGCCGGCGTACCGAGCATTGATACCCGCGAA
>JALUUZ010000425.1 GCA_027021095.1 Gammaproteobacteria bacterium | reverse complement strand
AATCTCGTGATTCAAGCCGGGGTCATTGTGGTAAGGCCTGCCCAGCATCAACAAAACGATATCATTGTTCTGCTCCGCCTTGGTCAGCAGCTCCAGGCCGCGCCGCTCCAGCTCCTCGTCACAATAGCGCATCGCCTTGTGCCCCTGTTCACAGGCCCAGGCGTTCTCGTCTTCGGTGATCCCAAGCTTCTCTCCCCAAGTGCCGAACAGCTGCTTGCGCAGCAAGGCCGGGAACTCGAAATTCACCGGCGCATCGACATAGACGGTATCACCGAAAAAGTTCTTTTCCTTGGTAAACGCCGCCTTGGCCACGTTCGGTGTGCCCGCGACGATAGGACAGGTGGCGTTGCCCACCGTGGCCGACACGAAACTGCGCTGGTTGGTGATCGTCGGAAACCAGAGGTAGTCGAGCGGCTTGCGTTTCTGTTTATGCGTCAGCAGATTATAGATATGTGCCAGTGAAATTTTGGAGGGAAAACACGGATCGATCGAGCCGTACTTGCCGCCTTCGAGCCACAACTCTTCTGATGTCTGGTCGGAAAACACGATATTCTGTTTGGCGACTCCCAATGTCTCCAGGTAGGTCCGCAGGAACGGTGCGATGGTGTAATTGTTCAGTGTCCGCGGGATTCCAATCCTGAGCTTTTTGCGCCTCGCCTGGTTCTGTTCGCTGCTGCGCTGAAAACGCGTTTTCGTCTGCCTGGACCGCGCTTTGCCAAACCCGAACAGGCCACGGACCGGTTTTTCAGTCTCGACCAGTGTACCCGGCGCCGGCAGCGGCTCAGGATCGTAGAAATGCTTGAACACCAGCATCGATTCGTAATCGACGAGATTGGGATACAGGCCCTTGAGCTTGCGCCGCTCCTTGTTCAGCGCGCTCACCGCCTGCTTGGATTCGACCGTGCCTTTTTCACAGGAAAACCCGGCGATATAGCGTGTCGTCTCGCCATCCGGCACCCGGGTATCGATAAAGGTCCGTGAGCAGTTGTTGTCACAGAAGGTGCAACGGGTGGATTCGTCGGTGCGTGTCGTGTACTCGAGATCGATCGCGGCATCGAGGCCGATAAAACGCGAATGGCCACGCCTTTCGACCAGCCGCTTGGCCTCCAGCGCGGCACCGATCGCACCGGCTTCCCCGCAGTGCGGGTGTACCCGGATCTCGGCGTCCGGCACCCGCTGCCGCAGGTAGTCGACCTGGGCCTTGACCGCGGCCAGGTTATATTGCGTCCCGCCCTGGAGCACGAACTTGCGTCCGAGTTCCGCGATACGCGGAATCTGTACCACGTACTGCCAGACATTCTTCGGCAGCACCATCGCCAGGCCGGCAAACAGCTCTTCCTTGGTGAATCCTTCCTTCTGAAAGTTCACGCGGTCGGTATCGAGAAACACCGCACAGCCATAACTGAATTTCGGTGACAGCTCGGCCGAGAACGCGACATCGGCAAACTGGCGCACATCGACACCGAACTGGTCGGCCATCGCCTGCAGCAGCATGCCGTTACCAGCCGAGCACTGGTTCGACAAGCGAAAATTCTTGATGGTCCCGTTTTGCAGAAACAACACCTTGATGTCCTGGCCGCCGATATCACACACCACATCGACATCGTCGCCGCAGTATTTCTTTGCACTCATCATGTGCGCAACCGTCTCGACGATGTTGGCGTCGCTGCGGACCGCCTTTTCCAGTACATCGGCGGCGTAACCGGTCGCGCCGAACCCGGCGATCTCGAGCGTACACTGCTGATCGAGTACGAACTGCCTGATCCGGTACAGGATGTCCTTGGTA
>JALUUZ010000424.1 GCA_027021095.1 Gammaproteobacteria bacterium | reverse complement strand
GGTAATTGCGCTGCTCAACATCACGATAATCAACAGAAAGTTAAACAGCAGGCTGTTTTTGATCGACGTGGATTTAGCCATCTCACTAATCGGTTACTGTCAACGATGCTCCAGAAGGCTGAAAAAATGGTATCCCGCCATGGGCAGACCAGGACACCCTGTGCTCCCGGAACCCGCTTCGCGGTCCGCCGGCGAACCGGCCCGTATTACCTGACCTGTCAGTGCCACGGTCACGGCAGAACATACCGGACGCCCCGCACTGCTCACCACCTTTCTGCTGCAGCACGGCCCGATGGCACGCCCTGGCCCCGTCTCGCTACGAACGGTGGTGAGAATAGTTACAAGATATAGGCTTTTGGATCAAAAAACCAGATCCGACCCGCATTTCTTCCGCTGGGCAAAAATACAACACACGAAAGGCTGACCGGGTTTTCATAAAACGGTAAGATAAACGCTATACTCTATTAAACTAACCGCACTGTATGCGGGATCAGCAGGGACTGCGCCATGGCCCGTTAAATACAGCGATGCAACTTTACGATCGGTTTTCGATGAATCCGCGGTCTTGATTGCAGAAACAGCAGAATCAACCCTCTATGCGAAAAACAGCCAGACTGACAATTCTTCAGACGGTGATTTTGTTTCTGTGCCTGGCCGGCAGCGCACAGGCGGAAATCAAACGTATCGCGATCGGCCTGTATACCACTGACGCGTTGAAACCGGCCGCCTACTGGAACGCGACCGCTTCGGTGCTGACTGAGAAGATACCCGGTTACCTGTTCACACTGCGTGAATACAAATCGCCACAGTTGCTCCGCAGCGCGGTCAAAAAGCGCGAAGTGGATTTCGTCATCACCGACCCGGTGAACTATATCGCTCTGGCCGTCACACATAGAGCCAGTGCGATTGCCACGCATGTGCGCACACTGCACGACAAAGAAACCAGGCTGACCGGCGTCGTCACCTTTACCCGTGCGTCACACAAAAGCATCCATCAACTCAGTGACCTGCAAAACCGGCGTTTTATCGCATTCAGCGTCAACAAATCCATCGCCTGGTGGATACAACTGCTGGCACTGCGCCAACATGACATCAACCCCTACACCGACTTTAAAACCATGCGCTCGGATACCAACCAGGAAAATATCGTCTTCGACGTCGTCAGCGGAAAATACGACGCCGGGGCCGTCGAACCAGGAATACTGGAAACACTGCAAGCCAACGGCAAGCTCGACATGACCAAGATCAGGATCATCAACCAGCAGCTCCACCCCGGCTACCCGTTCAGGATCAGCTCGGCGCTCTACCCGGACTGGGTATTCGCTGCCGCGGCACATACCGACAAACAGCTTGCCAGGCAAGTCACCAGGAGCCTGCTGGAACCTGCAGACCAGGAAAACAAGACCGCGCTCTCCTGGTCTGTCCCCGTGAGTTATTTCCCGGTCCAGGCATTGATGCAACGGCTGAATCTTCCCCCTTACCAGGACTTCAACCAGGTAAAATTATCACGCATCATTACACGCTACTGGTACCTCGCTGCCTTGCTGCTGCTGGCAATGACAGCGGCCTTTTTCTTCGGCGTCAAAACCCGCCGCCTCAGCCACCAGCTGAATGAAACCGCACTGGCACTGGACGAGGCGGACCGCAGGATCGAAGATATCATCCTGCATGACACCCTGACTCACCTGTCCAACCGCAGAGTCCTCGATCAGGATCTCGCCCAGGAATGGTGGCGTGCCTGCAGACAGCAGCTCCCGGTCTCTGCGATCATTCTCGATATCGACAACTTCAACGAGTACAACAATCAACACGGGCATGTTGCCGGCGACCAGTGCCTGATCAAGGTAGCCGATATCATCAAAGACATGTTCAAACGCTCATTCGATATCACCGCCCGGTACGGCGACGATGAATTCCTGGTCGTGCTGCCGGACACGAACATCACCCAATGCCGGAAGCTTGCCCAGACCCTGCATCAGGCAATCAGCGCGCTGAACATCTCCACCAGTATCGGCATCGCCACGCTGACTCCGACCCAGGGTTCTGTCCCTGATGCCTTGATCGCCGCGGCCGATGCCGCGCTGCACGACTCGAAAAAGAACGGTACCAACCTGATCACCAGCGCGCCGTTGACAGGCTGAAAGACCGCCCGCTGTCACTCGACCGGCTGCAAACGCAACCGGCTGGTATCGACAGAGCCAGCGCCTGCGCCAAGCAATGGCGCAGCGAGCCGGTACACCCTGGCCGCCGTATGCCGGTAAGCGGTCAGCTTGCCGCCACAGACGTGCACCACGCCCGGGCCATGATGAGTGTCGGCAATCAGCCGGGTATCGCGGCTGCGATGAAATGCCGAGCTTTTCTCCTTCGGCAGCACACGAATCCCGGCAAAGCTGTTTACGATCTCGGTCTGTGTCAATGGCTCGAAATAGTGATTGTAACAATGCAGTAGATAATCGATTTCAGCAGCCAACGGCACAGGATCCGCCACCGGCGCCTGTAACTCTGTTTCGGTGGTCCCGATCAGCGTCCTTGCCCCCCAAGGCATCACAAACACCGCCCGCCGGTCCCGGGGGGACTCGATATAGTAGATCCCCTGCTCCGTTACCCGGTCGACTTCGATGTGCGCCCCCTGCACCAGGCTGACCTGTGGCAGTACCGCAGCGGCCGGCCGTGCCGCCTCAGGCGCGATCTTCAGCGCCGTCTGCCGGACCCAAGGGCCGGTCGCATTGACCAGCAATCGCGCCCGGCACGACTGCTCCCGCCCGGCCTGGCGGTAGTACAATCGCCAGCTTTTGCCAGCCACACCGGCATGCAGAAACTCGGCATGCTCTTCGACATCGGCACCATGGGTGACCGCCGAATGCAGCACCGCCCTGGTCAGCTGCCTGTCATCGGTCTGCGCGTCAAAGTAACGATACACCGCACGCAACCCCTCACGGCGCAGCCCATCGGGGGCAGTCCAGTCAGTACGGCGATAACGGCGAAAACGAAAATGCCGGCCCAGGCCGCCCAACAAGGCATACAGTGTCAGGCCGGCACCGATCGTCAGGCTGCCGCGGGTAGAAAAATCATAGACGGGAATATAGAAAGGAACCAGGTGTACCAGTTCCGGCGCGATCCTGAGCAGGATTTCACGCTCGCGCAGGCACTCTTTGACAAGCCGCAACTGAAAGGACTCAAGGTACCTGAGTCCGCCATGAATCAGTTTACTGGAACGGGACGAGGTCTGCGATGCGACCGTATAGTGCTCCAGCAGCAGCACGCGCAAGCGGTTGACTGCAAAAACCTGCGCGATCCCAGCACCATGGATACCACCACCGATTATCACGACATCATAATCGGTGGTGGTACTCATGCGGCAAGTGTCATCGGTTCAGTGGTCTTCACCAGTACAAGCCCGTGTGCCAAGCCTCGTGTCCTGCAACATTGTACCAATGTCCATCGTCTCGACACAATGCACACCTTTGCTGCCAAGCGCGAGCGCTTCTTCCGGATCTGTGACTTCATAGACCACCCACTTCCATGCATGCTCACCATAGGCGGTATAGTCGTCAGGGATCTTGTCCTTGTTACAGACCAGGTACTCCGGGTTCAGGTGCCCCGCCCGGGCCAGCGCCTCATTGTTCCATCGTGGCATGATATAGCCGACCTCGCACCTGGACTGGTGCTTCAGGTAACCGAGCAGGTCCTCGTCGTAGCTGATCACGACAACCTGTGAACAGACATCCTTCAGCAGAGTCGCCAGCCTGGCATTGATGTTGTGCTCCCCGAAACGATCGATACTTTCCGTTTTGACCTCGATCAGAAATTTCGTCTGCGGATTGTCCTGCATCAACTGAACGGCTTGCCGCAACGAGGGGATGAACGCCTGCTGAAACTTTCCCGGAAAACGTTGTGGTTCATTGGCAACGATCGCTTGCAGCTCTTCACAGGTTTTCTCAAACACGCTGGCATCCACGCCGCAGGTACGTTGCAAGCTGGCATCATGCAGCAGCACCGGTTCGATATCCTTGGAAAACTGAATATCGAATTCGACCAGGCAGGCTCCCGCATCGACTGCGGCCTGAACCGCCTGCAGCGTATTCTCCGGATACTTCGCCGCATAGCCCCGATGTGCAACTAATAACGGTACCATCACCTACTCCTTCATCGAAAAAACTACACAACCACGTCGTGGATCGTCAGCAAAGACAAGACAGAACACAACAACAGAACATAACAACTGCCCGATCGCATCCCCGCTGCAAGAATATAACCTTGCGCTTTGTTTATCAATCAAACCCCGTGGTTGCGTAATTCAACATCGCTAAAATTTATCGATGCCTGTATAAGCATGCATTTGTCGTTCCCAGTAACGGAACCGGTTGTGTAATTCCTGGTCATCCTGTGGTTGAAAACGACGGCCAGCCGATGGCACCAACCGCTCGATGCCAGCAAGCAGGCAGGCGACCCCGTTAGACGACGCCTCGACCTGTTCGTGCAAAATACGTACATCCAACAGGTTTGCCAGTGCCTGGCAGTACGCAGGATCTGCCGACAAGCCACCCGAAACGCGGATCTGCGCCAGCCCTGGAAGGTGCTCTCTGAGCCGCCTGAAATTGCAATACAACAGAAACAGGATGCTTTCGTAGACCGCCATCCATTTCGCTTCCACCGAATCCCCGGTGACGAAACGGGAACTGCACTGCGCGCACCACCAGGGTGAGCCCAAACCACCCACCGCGTTCAGAAAGCAACCCGGCTCGATCTGCCCGCGCTTCAACGCATGGTAGGCAGGCACTGCCGCCGCCCCACATTGCTGCTGAAACCAGCTGAGCGCATTGGCCGCGCCGTTGACCGTTCCTTCGAGGGCAAACAGCCTGCGCTCACCCTGCTTGTAAACCAAAGAAACCAGCAGCCTGTCATCGGCAGGCGCACTGTCGGTAAGCCCCAGAACGAAGGCTCCACTGCCGATATTGATATAGCCAGTCTCCGTTTCATGGCGGCCAGTGGCGAACAGGGCGGCCGATTGATCGGCAATCAGCAGCCGCAGGTCTACCGGCCGCAGAAAACAGCCCGTGCCAAAGTCGCTGTGATTGTCGACCACGGCCGGAAGACAAGCACGGGGAATCCCGAAGGCCTGTAGCAGTGCAGGGTCCCAGTCACAGGTCTCAAGATCGACGAGCATGGTCCTGGCCGCGTTACTGGCATCGATCAACGGCGGCCTGTCTGCGCGAGCACGAGCCGTGACTGCCGACACCAGGTAGGCACCCAACGGTGCGATCACCAGGTCCTGTGGCGCACATTCGCTGACGCCGGGCAAGTGCTCCAGGCACCAGCGGATTTTGCTTGCGCTGTAATGCGGGGATAAAACCAGGCCGGTTTTGCGCTTTATCACCCGGCGCTGCCGTGCAAGCGGCTCGAGATAAGCAGCCCCACGCACATCCTGCCAACTCAGCACGGCGGACAGGGGTTCGCGTGTACACCGGTTCCAGCACACGATCGACGAACGCTGGGTGGACATGCCCATCACCACCCGTGCCGCCGGCGGAACAAGTTCAAGACACTGGTTTACCGTTGCGGTGACCGCCGCAACAAGCTGCGGCGGTGAATGCTCGACCCAGCCTGGCCGGGGTTTTTCGGTGACGACCGCCTCACTGAACCTGGCCAGACAATTGCATTCCCTGTCATACAAACTGGTCCGCACTGAATGGCCACCCACATCGGTCGACAGATAGAAAATAGGCTCTAGCATTCAGCGATCAACCCGTTGGCTGGTGTCAGAATAAATTGGCAACCGGGTCTGGCCGTTGGTAACGAGACGGTGCAAGGGACGGCAGACATTCGGCTTATCGAGTATAGAAGATCCTGGCGCAGACACGGTATCCAGCCAATACCAATGCATTTTGTGTGCTTGTCCGAGGTGAATCGATCGCCAAGCCGATGTCAAAATACAGGCGGCGGACCTTTATCTCAACACCAGATTGTGTAGAATGAAATCATGACTAAGAAACTATTGACAGCATTTTTCGTGTTCTTTTTGGTTCCTGCGGTCTACGGTGCCGACTACGGCTACCAGAGCGTAAGCTATCCTCAGCAGAACCGGCAACACATCGGCAAGCAGATCGCCCGCCATGCGATCAACCAGATTGGTATCCCCTACCGCTTCGGTGGTGCCACGCCAAGCGGCGGCTTCGATTGCAGTGGCTTGGTACAATACACGCATCGTCTTGCAGGCATCAGGACGCCCAGAAACTCGATTACCCTGTTGCGTGCGATCAAGCCCATTCCGGTTTCGCAGCTGCAGCCCGGCGACCTGATCTTCTACCTGATCCGCGAAAGCAAGGTCACCCATGTCGGGATCTATATCGGCAACGGCCGCTTCGTCCATGCGCCGAAGCCCGGCAAGAATGTCAAAACCGAAAGCCTGCACAATCCCTTCTGGCACAACCGTATCGTTTCCACCGGCCGGTTGTACTGAAACCGGCACGAAAAAACGCACTGCCAGCGGCGTACATGCCAAGCCACACTATGCTAGAATAGCCGCGCCTCAACAAACTGCCGGGGAAACAGCCTGTTGACGGCCATCGGCTGTTCCCATGAAACAAAATAATGAATATTCTATTGAATATTCATTATGCTTTCCTACAATTTAGAGTGATGACGACCAATCAACCCGATATCAGGCAGCAGATTGTCGAGGCGGCAGAACAGCGCTTTCGGCACTATGGCTACCGTAAGACGACCATGGCGGAGATTGCCGGCGACCTGGGGATGTCGGCCGCCAACCTGTACCGCTATTTCAGCAACAAGGAGGACATAGGTGCCGCCTGCGTGGAGTGCTGCTTCAAGGAAATGGAGCTGATCCTGCGCGAAGTCGTGGAAAAACAAGGCCTGAGCGCGGAACAGAAACTCCGCCAGTTTACCCTGACCAACCTGGACTATATCTACAACGAAGCCATAAACAATCCTAAAATCAATGAATTGAATGAAATGTTCATCAACGAGCGTGCCGAGCTGCTGCACAAGAAAAAACAGGTGATACAGTCGCTTATCGCCGAAATCCTGGCCGAAGGCAACCGTACCGGTGAATTCCGCGTCGATGACCTGCTGAAGACCTCCGAATCGATCGCAGCCGCCACTGTCGCTTTTCGCTTCCCGTTGTTTATGACACTCTTTTCGAAGGAAAAATTCGAGCAGCTGGCAAACGACGTGATCGGCCTGCTGATCCAGGGCTTAGCCAGGCGCGATTAACGCTTGACTTTTTTTGCCATAGAAGTAAATATTATTCAATAAATTCACTATTCATAATTTACGGCTGGATGGCGACAGCTGGATCGGCTTTCAAGACCGGTACACACGGTAACTGACACGACAACGAGCGGGAGCGATGCTAGTGAACAAGTTCGAAACCAGTTTCAGCGAATGGGTATTGCGTCACCGGCTTTGGTTGATTCCGCTCTGCCTTGGCCTGGTGCTGCTGACCTTCACGCATGGCCGTGAGTTCAACCCGACCACCGACTACCGGGTCTTTTTCAGCAAAGAAAACCCGCAACTGCTCGCGTTCGAGGCACTGGAAAACACCTTTTCGAAAAACGACAATATTCTGTTCGTGCTGTCACCGAAAAACGGCAATATCTACACCCGCGAAACCCTGGCGGCGATCGATTTTCTGTCGAACGAGGAACGCATCAAGACCAAGGTGCCGTGCAAAAACGATCCATCGAAGCAATGCACAAAATGGACGACCAAGGGTAAGGCCTGGCTGATCCCGCACTCGACCCGTGTCGACTCGATTACCAACTTCCGCCATACCAAGGCCGGAAAACATCCAAAGACCGGCGAAGACATGCTGTCGACCTTCGCGCTGGCACCGAACCCACAAACACTGACCGACGCCGACCTGCAGGAAATACGCCGGGTCATCGAAACGGAACCATCCTTGATCGGCCGTATCGCGTCAAAGAAAGGGCACGTCGCCGGAGTCAACGTCACCATCGAGCTGCCGCGAAACAAGACCAAGACAGCCGCCGTCGAAGCCGTCTCCTACGCGCGCAGACTCGCCGCGCAGCTGGAACAGAAATATCCGGATATCGAGGTACGGCTGGTAGGTATGGTCATGTTCAACAACGCCTTTACCGAGGCCTCGATGAACGATGTCAAGACACTCTACCCGATTGCACTCGGACTGATCGTCGTGTTTCTGATCGTTCTTCTGCGCAGCGTCACTGCATCCGTGTTGACGATCGTGGTGATGCTGTTGTCGATCATGGCCGGCATGAACATGGCACTGGTCGTCAATTTCCCGATCACCCCGCCCCTGATGACCGCGCCGGTGGTGATACTGACCG
>JALUUZ010000423.1 GCA_027021095.1 Gammaproteobacteria bacterium | reverse complement strand
GCATGCACGTCACATCGTCCACCGCGACATCAATCCGGAGAACATCCTGCTGCTGGACCAGCACAAGGTCAAGGTCATCAACTTCGGCATCGCCAGAGTACAGAAACAGGACACCAAGGCAGAGCAGCCTGATTCAATCGGCAACCCGGACTACATGCCGTCTGAACAGCTGCTGCACCCGGAAAACAGTGACCCCAGGGCCGATCTTTACGCCGTCGGACTGATCATGTTCGAAATGCTCTGCGCCAGCCAGAACAAGGACCGGCAGAACTGCCCGGCCGGCCATACATTGCGGGACAACCCGGAATTACTGCAGCACGGCAACCTAGCCAAACTGATTCCGGCACACTTCGTTGCGCTGATTCAAACCGCATTGCAAAAAGATCCAAACGACCGCTTCCAGAGCGCCGCGCAGTTTTCCGCCGCGATTCTCAAAGCCTACAAAGCCTACCTGGCCCAGGAGCCCGTGCAGGCCTCGACACCCGAACCGGTCCGTACCACCACGGCGAAAAGCGGTAAAAAGCCGGCGGCGAAACAGAAGAAACCAAAACAACGCGTCCGGCTGGACAAGATCCCGTTTTCGGCCTGGGACATGAAAACCATGCACAAGCTTGAAACCATACTGGCGCAGTTCATGGGGCCTTTCGCCAAGCGGCTGGTCGAGCAGGGCCTGCAACAGCATTCAACCCTCAAACAGTTCCTGGTGGCACTGGCGTTACGCATTCCCGACCCGAAAGAGAAATCGGTCTTTATCCGCAAAGCGGCAAAGCTGTTCGAACAGGCAGCCCTGGCACACGACGGCAAAAACTCTAAAAGCAGGCCGGCACAGCCCGTTGCCCGGGTACAAAGCATCAAGCACAATCCAGTGGCTGCCGAGACGCTGCAGAAGACACAGCAGCACCTGGCACAGTTCGTCGGCCCGATCTCCAAGGCGCTGGTGATCCGTGAGGCAAAGCGCTGCGAAAACCGCGGAGACCTGTACCGCCGGCTGGCCAACTATATCCCGGTTACACGGGAAAAAGACGAGTTCCTGAGTCACGCACCACTGTAGCGGCGAAAACCCGCCGCAGCACAGGAATAGTAGAAGGGTGGTGAGAAATGCGGATTAGCAGCTGCAGCTGAGCACCTTGTCGGCCTTGACGATGACCAGGTGCCGTTCCGCATTGACTCCAGGGACATGCAGCCGGACCACTTCGACGAGTTCCTGTGCCACACCCAGCTCGTCCAGCTCAGCGACCGGATAGGTCCCTTTCATCGCCAGAATCCTGCCTTCATCACGCACCAGGTGTGCCGCTTCCTTGACGAGGTTTGCCACTGTCGAATAGGCCCGGGAAACGATCACCTGGAACTTCTCCTCGGGCATGAATTCATCGACCCGCTGTTTGACCACGACCACGTTTTTCAGTCCAAGCTCCTGCACCGCCTGGAGCATAAACCGGGTTTTCTTGCCGTTGCTGTCAAGCAGTGTGAACCTGACCTCCGGCAGGCACAACGCCAGCGGAATCCCGGGGAGCCCGGCGCCGGAGCCGACATCCAGCACGCTGCCAGTGCCTATGTACTCGACGATCGACAGCGAATCCATAATGTGCCGTGTCACCATCTGCTTCGGATCACGCACCGCGGTCAGGTTATACGCACGGTTCCATTTCCCCAGCAGGCGCAGGTACTGGACCAGCCTGCGCTGGACATCCGGCCGCATGTCCAGCGCAAGCTGTTGTATACCGTGTTCCAGTAGTTGTTCAACCATTACCTGCTCTCACGCTACAACCAACGATACAGCCCGGGCAC
>JALUUZ010000422.1 GCA_027021095.1 Gammaproteobacteria bacterium | reverse complement strand
TTGGATAAAACGGGCAGTGAAGCAGACAGGGCGCTGCTCCAGCCTGTACCGAACGGTGGGCATGGTGAGCGGGTCCGGCCACCGGTTGCTGCGGCAAGCATCATGGTGGTCGATGACGAGCAGGCGGTAGGCAAGTTCCTGGCAGACTACCTGCGTGCACAGGGCTACCAGGTCGAGCAGTATACCAGTGCGCTCGAAGCGCTGCAGGCCTATGGTGATCATCCTGACAGGTTCGAGCTCGTACTGTCTGACTATGCGATGCCGGACCTCAACGGCCTGGAGTTCTACCAGAATCTGCGTGCGTTGGACCAGGCAGTGCAACTGGTCATGTGTACGGGTTATAGCGAGAAGTTCGACCAGCTCGCCGCGCGAGAGGCAGGGCTGGCGGGCTACCTGCCCAAGCCGGTCGATACACAGGTACTGCTGGATCTGGTGAAAAATCTTATCCCTGGTGACGGGCAGCCGGGCAGGGCAACGGCGGGTGCCGGCAACAGACAGTAAGGCGAAAAAAATGAAAAAAAAGACAGAAAAGAAAAAACTGGATGCGAAGATACTGGTGATCGATGACGACCCGATTATCCGTCTTGCGCTGAAATCGTTCCTGGAATCGCAGGATTGCGAGGTGCACGAAGCGGACAATGGCACACTGGCGCTGCAGAAATTCGAGCGCGAAAGCTATGATTTCGTCCTGCTCGATACGGTGATGCCGGGCATGGACGGTTTCGAGGTCTGCGAAGCGATACGCCGCCACGAGCGCGGAGGCGAAATACCGATTATAATGATTACTGTGATGAACGACGAGGCATCGATCGAGAAAGGTTTTGGCGCCGGCGCATCGGATTACATTCCCAAGCCGTTCAATTGGTCTTTGCTGTTGTACCGTTTGAAAAATCTCGTCGAGCGCCTGCACAGTGAGGAACGTCAGAAACAGCTCCAGCTTAAATTGCAGCGGATCAAGAAAATCGAGGCCATCGGCCAGGCCAGCAGGGGTATCGCACATGAGTTCAATAACCTGCTGACGACGATACTGGGGTACACCAACCTGTCGCTCGAGCAATACGCGCAGCAGGGTGACGGCAAACTGTATGAGTACCTGACCGAAGTGCAGACGGCAGGCAGCCGGGCCCACGCGCTGGTCAAAAAGATGCTCGCCTACAGCCATGACGATGCCGGGTTGCCGGAGGTGCTCGATCCGGCGCTGCCTGTTGCCGAGCTGGTGGCGGCGCGGCGGCAGTCGAAGCCTGCACACATCGTGTTCGAGGACAGGCTGGAGCCGGAACTGCCACCGATAAAAATCGACCCCGGCCTGCTGGGCCAGGCGGTGGATAACCTGCTCGACAATGCCTTCGAGGCGGTCGGCACGGGTGGCTTCGTTGCCGTCGGGCTGCGCAGGTATGTCAATTTGAACAAGCGCTGTGAGTCCTGCCTGCAGGAAGTGAGCGGTGACTACATAGAGATATTCGTGCAGGACAACGGCAGCGCGATCGACCCGCAGGTCATGGAACGCATCTTTGATCCGTTCTTTTCGACCAAGGAGATGGCTGAAGGCATGGGCTTGTCGATCGTACATGGGATCGTGCACCGCAACCACGGGCACGTCCTGGTGGAAAGTGAGCCGGAAAAAGGCACCTTGGTCCGGTTGCTGTTTCCGGTCTATACAGAATCGGGAGAGCTGCAGTGGCGCGCATAAAAGTCAAGGAACTGGAACCGGGGATGCGGCTTGCAGAGGACGTGCATGACACGAATGGACGTTTTCTGCTGGGTGCAGACTGCGAACTCGAGGAAAAG
>JALUUZ010000421.1 GCA_027021095.1 Gammaproteobacteria bacterium | reverse complement strand
CCATGCCGACGAGGAAAAGCGGATTGCACATATCTGGACACAGCTCGGGCGCCGCGAACTGCTGCTTATCGCGCCGCGCCACCCGGAGCGCGGTAACGCCATTGCCAGGCAACTGGGGAAGGTCAACATAAGCATGCGCAGCAGAAAACAGCCGGTGGACGAACACACCGATATTTTTCTGCTGGACAGCATCGGCGAGCTGGGGTTTTATTTCGAACAGGCAAAACTGGTGATTATGGGTGGTTCCTTTGTCCCGGTCGGCGGCCACAATATACTGGAGCCGGCTGCCTGTAACCGAGCCATTGTCACCGGCCCCTATATGGAAAACTTCCGCGAGGAACTGGCGCTGATGCTGGAAAACGATGCCATCGTCCAGCTGCCCTCGCTGGACAGGCTTGGCAATACCATCACGCAACTACTGGACAACGACGACGCGCGCCAGCGGCTGGAAAACAACAGCAAAAAGCTCAGGCACGACATCGAAGCGATACTGGAAACCTATTGCAGGCTTTTGACACAGGGCAGGACTGACGCCGGCAATGAGGCAAAGCCAGATCCGTAGGAGATTCTATGGCAATCATGCAACCCCCATTTCCGATTTTTTAACAAAAGTGGTTTGATTTTGCATGAGCGCAAAGGCGATCCTGGCCAGCTTTCTGGCCAAAATGACCTTGGCCGCGATTTTCGGCAACCCCTTGTCGATCTGTTTCTGATAGTAAGCCTTGAAGGGGGCGTAGCAGCACGCAGGCTGGGCCGCACAGTACAGCAGCCGTCTGATTTCGGCTTCTCCGCGTTTCGTCAATTTTCGCTTGCCCCGGTAGCTTCCTGATTCACGCATACGAACATCCATACCGATAAAGGCAATGAAGGCCTCACTGTTGGCAAACACGCCACGATGCCAGGCGCTGACCAGCGCTGCGGCATTGACCGGGCCGATACCGGGAATAGATCGACAACGCAGATAATCCTCTTTCCAGCCCAATGCTTCAATGGTTCGCATAATGCGCTGGTCGATACGTTCTAGCAGGCGCTTGAACTGGGTAAACAACGCCTGTGCGGGCAGGCGGATTTCACGCAGGCTCAGTTGCAGGCGTTTGCGTGCTTCAACCACTCTGGCGCGGCGCTTGATGAGCGCCCACAAGGTCTGGGCCTGCTTGTCCTGCGGTCGCCAGGGGCGCAGTTGAGCGGCTTCGTGAGCAAGGAAACGCGCGAGCAGCCAGGCATCAGCGGGATCGGTCTTATTGCGCTGGTTAATGGCCTCGCGATAATGGACCAACTGACGAGGATTGACCAGATAGACCTCAAAACCGTGCGCCAACGCACGCTCAACCCAGAGCAAATGGTAGTTCGAGGTCGGCTCAATCGCGATTTGGCCCGGTGCCTGCAGGGTATGGAAAAAGGCATCAATGGCATCTTCCTGGTGAGGAACAACCTGTGTGTCGCCGGTTGCCCAGTGATGGACGACGCCTTCCTCTTTAGCAACATCAATACCGAGGGTGATTTTTTCGATGAGTTTTGCCACAATAACCTCCGCAACTGTCTATTTGTATGGTTGTGAAGCCGGGGCCTTACCCACGCAAGCTTGTTATCAATCGGCTGTCGCGCAGCGAGATTCCTAATAGGCGTTCAGTTGGTAAGGGGGATGGGGACGAAAGCTCCTACGGTCTGTACCCAACGGTCAGAAGCGGAGAGTAAGTCCCTCCCATCCCGGCACCGATTATCTTCCATATTTCGGTGGAAATAGCATACAAGCGGAATTTATTCCGCGAACGGAGCGTGAATACACAACCAG
>JALUUZ010000420.1 GCA_027021095.1 Gammaproteobacteria bacterium | reverse complement strand
TCCCGATCACGCAGAACCAGCGCGTAAGCTGCAGGATGCGCAGGTACAGATGGCGGCGATGGGAATAGGGCGCATCCAGGTCGAGTCTTCTTTTATTCAGTGTCACCAGCCAGAACAGGGTGCTCAACGCCAGCACCATCAAAAAAGAAAACTCGCTGTTGTCTTCGTAAGCAGTGGATATCTTGTAAGTCTGCACCGCAAACAACAGTACGATGCCCGGCGTCAGCCAATAGAACAGAAAATTCGTTGCGACCGTACTGAACGGCCTGTCGACGTTGAAAAAGTAGGGCAGGGGCCTGCTTTGACTGTGCATGCCGATGCGATGCAGATGCTCGACGAAAATCTGCATATACACGGTAAAACCGATCAGGATCATCGGCCCTATCAGTAAAAAGTTATAGAAATCGATTTCGGTGTCCGCAAAGGGCACCTTTATCTTAGTCCGTGGCGGGCTGTCGTCCGCGCGCTTACCAACGGTTGGCTTTTTTGTTTTGTCCTTGTAGTCGATTGGTGCTTTGGATACCTTCGACAACTCCTGGCGCAGTTCATGATGGCTGTACTTGATCTCACCGGCGAGTGTCAGCAGACAGAACAGGCTGTAGACCACTATCGTCAATGATACGCTACGCAAGGTATTCGACGCCGTGTCGTGCTGCCGGCGCCATTCGTCGACGGAAAGCTCCGTCTCGTCCTGTGCGCCGCTCGCGTTTCGGTCACGTTGTGCTCGCACATAGCACTGCCACCAGTTACGCAACACAGCCTGCCAGGATGATATTTTTTCACTGTCCTTATCCACTACACGTTCCCCGCCGTCAGTCAGGTTGCTTTTTGACCGGGCGGTAGACATAAACCACCTGGCCGGAGCTGGAAGTGGATCTATAAAGCCTGCGCAGGTAAGGGTGACTCCGGCCCAGTTTCTTGATACGAAAACTCACGCCATTCATCCTCCCATGCAGTTCTGCGTGGGCACCGTTGTAAACCTTGAAAGCAATATCCCTCCCGTACTCCAACGGATACACCTTGGCTACCTTCATCCTGGGTTTTTTTCTGATGAATTCGCCCCAGGAACACAGGCGAAATCTCACGTTTCTGGTATTGGAGACGACGACAGCCCGGATTCCGCGGTGACCGGGATCGGCCGTGACTTTTCCAAGAATCCAGCGATACGGCTTCATCGATTCCGACTCTGAACACGGCTTGCGCGCCGAGCAATACAACTCCGGTTCGCCCAGCAGTTTCCAGTAGGCTCTGCTGTCGGGATTCAGATTCCTTTCCAACCGAACCTCGGTAACATAACACCACTCGCCCGCCAGGCCACGCTGCTGTTCCTTCAGGCTGCAGTCCCTGCCGCGACTGAACCCGGCGGCTCTACCGCACAGTCTCCTGCTCGCGGCCCGGACCGGGATATACTCCCGCACCAACAGCTTTACATAGTCGCCTGACTGCCGGCCGGCAAGGCGATCGTCATTCACGGCAAACGCAAGGTGGTGTTTCTTGTGATACGGAAACCAGGGAATAAGGCCGAACAGCCGTCTTGCCTGGCGCTCGATGATTTCCGTAACGACCAATGCACGCCTGTTCGCGGTATCGAACCAGCGGCACTCATAACCGGCAGTGGGATCTGCCTGTCCGACCGGCACATCGACCGGCAACGGGTGCGGATAGCGGCTCTCGCAAAACAAGTTGACCGTATTCAACCGGAACAGCTTGAACACGGTCTTTCCTGCCGGTTTTTTGGTCGACAGAAACATAAAAAACGGCGCCTTGGGGTTACCGGTGAAATTCGCCGACAAGGTAATGCCCAACGGATTTTTATTGGCATGCCGGCCGATGCACTGTGACCATTGCCTGATTTTATCCGGTGGAGCAAAAAACATTGCATAGGTGAGAAAATCCGCCAGGCTGGTTCCGGCGTCCCGCAACACACCACAGACCGCGGCACTGTCGAGCTCCGAATGCTTTGCTGGTTTGAATCCGTGCGTGCGTCCGCAATAGCGTCTGAAGATTTCCCGCCGCTGCTGTTGCAACGACAGCGCATGATCCAGTCCGAACAATGCCGTGTGACAGCGTTTGATGCCGGGCGGGTGTTTTTCTGCAAAGACCGTAGCGCCAAAGCAAAACTGTACCAACAGCGGGAAGATCAAGTGCGCCAGCCTCATCAGTGTCAACTCCTTGTTTGCGTCAACAAATCCTTGTTGCGAATGATGCCAGAGTCTATCTCAAAACCAACGATGTGAGTACTTTATAAATACACCGTGATAAGTAAAAGTTTACCTGGAAATCCGAATACTGCCCACTTGTAAATTAGTGGTAAGCGCTTTAAAGTGTAGACACGACTTGATAACAAAAAACTCATAGAAAATGCAGAATTGGCAACACTGGTTTCTCCGCTTTATCGGGGTCCTGTTTATCTACGGCGGGGTCGTTGGCGCACTTAAAGTGGCACCAGCCACGACGATCGTCAATACCCCACTGTTTTTCTTTGTTTATTACCTGTGCTGTGTCTTTGCCGGAATTTTTCTGCTGGAAAACAACAGGCGGGTAATTTTCTGGACAAAGGTGTTGCTGCTGTTACAAATACCGATTGTTTCTTCGGCCTGGATCAGCTACCACCTGTCCACCGGCATGGGTATTTCACTGAAAGTCACCTGGCCCACGTTCAAGCTTGGCTTTGAATACGGCGCCTATTACGGCTTCGCTTTATATAAGACAGGAAAATCCATCGTCGGGGTCAACCTGCTTGCCATTGTGATGTTGGTCTTTCTGCACCAGCGAATGCGCGCCGATTGAGTGCAAATTTCAAGTTGCAATCTGGCCGCGCTATAGGTAAGAATGGTAATGGCATAAAAACACTTGCGTCACCCCGGCACGGACTGAACCATGTGCCGGGAAAAAACCACCCTTGACAGCAAAAAAATGCATTTTAAATTCAAGTACTTATATATCATCATTCTGTTGACCACACTGATCGGCTGTAGTGGAGAGCAACAGGTGCCCGCGGAACTGCGGAAGGCGATCGACGACATCAGCAACATGGGTGAAGTCCAGACAGCAATAGAAAAAGAAGTGATGTCTAAATCGATCGGTGTGTTTAAAAAATATGCAGAAAAAGGCAACCCGGTTGCGATGTACTGGTTTTCCGAGGCGCGCCTGCTGGATAAAAAAGACCAGAATTACATCACGACCGAAGAAAGTCTGAAGTGGTTGCGAAAGGCCGCCGAAAAAGGCCATGTCAGCGCCCTGCTCGAACTGGCGGATATTTATTCCGGGGACAAAAAACTGAAGAATCCGGAGAAAGCCTATTTCTGGTTTTATATCGGCTATTACAAAAAAGACGGGATGGTCCATGCACTGAATGAGAAACCGGACGCGGACCCCGTGCCGGGCGATTTTCGCAACGAGTCAGTCATCAGCGACCTGGTCAAGGAACTGGGCGTCCCCAAGCTGAAAGAAATCGAAAAACAGGCCCAGGCGTGGCTGGCGAAACACCCTGAAAAACTCAAGGAAACTCCTGAGATTCTGAAAAACTGAGCACGGGCAGATTCCTGATCCGCTTACTCAGAAAACTGCCCGGCAACACCGCGCTGCTGCTCGGCTACTCACTGCTTTCCTGAACTTTACATTCCGTCCCCGGCATCAAGAAAAATTTACCGTGTTTCTTGCACCGCGGCCCCCACAAGGCGGTGTTTATGCCTATTTCCACGTAAAAACTGAACCTATTCATGCACTTTGCAAGTATACGCCGGCTTTGAGAAGTGAATGTATGACTGGATCGCCAATGTCTGATAATGTAAGTCTATAATGTGTTCTGTATAACCTAACGATTTTTCAGGTTACCAGCAAGATTATGGATATCAGGAATTTCATGCCAATGAAAACAATAACAGGAAAAGCATCCATCAATTTAAAGATCATTCTGCTCGTTTGCAGCCTGCCTTGGATGGCGGCTGCCTCCCCGCTCGGTGTGTGCCTGCCCTCTCATGCCGTCGCGTTCAGCAACCTTGTCGGCCACCGCGTTCACGACTTTCTGAACACGGAGCCCTTCATCAAGACTGACACAGCACTGATCAATGATTACCTGCCGCTGGCGAACCAGGGGCATGTGATTGCCCAATACAACCTTGCAGTCATCTATGCCGAACGCATGGGCGACTACACCAATGCAGCGGTCTGGTATATGCGTGCCGCCGCGCAGGGACACCAGGCATCACAAAATAACCTGGCTGTGTTGTATGAGCATGGCAAAGGGGTAGAAAAGAACTACAAAAAAGCGATCTACTGGTACCGTATGGCCGCACGGCATGGCAACGCGGTATCGCAGGGTAATCTTGGTGTCATGTATGAACTCGGGCGTGGCGTCAAACAAAACTACGCAAAAGCCTATGAATGGTACAGGAAGGCCGCGGCACAAGGTGATTCTGTGGCAATGAAGAACCTCGGTGACCTGTACCAGCAGGGCAAAGGCGTGACACGCAATTACCATAAGGCATTCAGGCTTTACCGTACCGCGGCACACAAAAACTACGCCCATGCGCAAAACAGCCTGGCCTGGCTTTACTCAGTCGGTCTCGGCACGACCCAGGACTATCACAAGGCCTTGTACTGGTATCGCAAGGCAGCAAAACAAAACAACGGTTATGCCTTTTACCGCATAGGGGTATTCTACGCCGACGGACTCGGGGTAAAACGCAATGACCGCAAGGCAGTCTATTATTACCGCGTTGCGGCGCAAATGGGCGAGCCCCTGGCGCAATACAGCCTGGGCTGGATGTACAGCAGTGGCAGGGGAGTGCCGAAAAACGACGCCAAGGCGGCTGCATGGATCCTCAAGGCCGCCAAGCAGGGGGACCTCTATGCACAGGCTTACATGGGCTGGGCTTACCGTTACGGTAAAGGGGTCGAGCAGAACGTCCGTCGTGCGATTCACTGGTATACACAGGCTGCCCGCCGCAGTCACCGGGCATCCCAGTACAGTCTTGGCCAGATCTATTTCTACGGCATACTCAACACACCGGTCAGTCACCAGCAGGCCGCTTACTGGTACCTGCAGGCCGCCAGACAGAACCATACCGCCTCACAGGCTAAAATAGGCTGGATGTACCAGCATGGTTTTGGTGTGGAAAAAGACCCATCCAAAGCCGTCTTCTGGCTGCGGAAAGCAGCGCTCGCCGGCAGCGCCACTTCGCAGAACCAGTTGGGCTGGCTTTACTTCAAGGGTGAAGGGGTTGAAAAAAACAACCGCAAGGCGATCTATTACTATCGCAAAGCTGCAAAACAGAAACTGGCAGAAGCCCAGTACAACCTGGGCTGGATGTACAAAAACGGGTTTGGCGTACAAAAGGATTACAAGCGTGCCGTCGAGCTGTTTTCCAGTGCCGCCAGGCAAGGGGATTCGTCGGCCCAGACCGGGCTGGCTATCCTGTATATGAACGGTACCGGGCTGGCCAAAAACTACCGCAAAAGCCGCTATTGGCTCAAAAAGGCAGCCGCGCAAAACAACGGCTATGCCCAGTTCCTGCTTGGCCGGATGTACCATACCGGCACCGGGACCAGGCGCAATCTGCGTATGGCGGTTCGCTGGTATACGAAGGCAGCAACCAACCCAAACAACACCGGCGCGCTGGCCGAACTCAGCAAGACCGAGTTTCACCGCAATGACAACAACTACTCCAAGCCGGAGTTCGGCTGGGCCGAGAAAGTGCTCGGCAACAGCAACCCGGAAGCACAGTACCGCCTGGGCCTGTTTTACTATAAAGGAATCGGCGTCCCCCGAGACTACCGCAAGGCAGCAAAATGGTTTCACTCGGCCGCCCAGCTGCACCATGTGCCGGCACAGTACTATTACGGCCTGATACTGGAAAACGGGCATGGCGTGAAACAGGACTACGAGGCAGCCATCAAGTGGTACCGCAAGGCGGCAGACAAGGGATACAAGTACTCCCAGTACAAGCTGGCCACCCTGTACGAGCTTGGACGGGGCGTAAAAAAAGACATCAAGCAAGCCATCAAATGGTATACCAAAGCCTCAAAGCAAGTCCATTTCCATGCAGACATCGCGCTCAGCCGTCTGACCGGCTCTCAGCCCATGAAAAACACACGGCAACAGACAGGCCAATAAGCGTGTAATTCCTGGTGTTGATCTGGTATGATTTTCGCTTATTTATAGGGAACAGTTACAGGTTGCGCGGCATTTTCGCGACCCTGTCCACCGCTGACTTCAGACAGCACCATGGATGCCGATGTACCTGGCAGAATACTTATGAGTGAAAAAGACAAAGATTTTGACGATATCGACGATGGCATACTAAGCGGCTCACCTGCCGATGCAGGAAAACTGCCTGGCAAGGGCACGGCCGGCAGGAGCAAACCCGGACAACGCAGCACGAGCACACGGGGAAGCGGCGGAGTGAGACAGTCATTGCACCACAAGCTCAGCAACCGGGTCAGCGGGCTGTCTTCTGGACTGCGGGCGGTACAGCTGATACTTTGGGCATTGCTGTTTTTGGCAGGGGTGGTTGCACTCGTCTATTACGAGAAGTACGGCTCTGCTTTCCTGCTGGGGATGACCGGGGTGGTCGTTTTCTTTCTCTACCTGTTTACCGGCAGTATCGATGCAGTGAAGATGAATGGCATGGTCATCTATTGCTACCTGTTTACCATCGTCGCGCTGATCGGCTCTATCGTCCCGTTCTTCTATTTCGACAAGTTTGTGTTTTATTCCTCACAGGAAAAGATGCACACCTCGCCGCTGGGAATCATGAAAGCCTGTATCAAGGCCACGAGTGACGATGACCAAGTGCCACGCGAGATGGACTGTAAAAAGGAAAAGACCCAGTGGGTAATCAATATCGGCGGCACCGTGCAACGCAAGCCCGCGGGCAACTGCGTTACCGATCAGTGTATCAAGCGTGAACGCCGCTTGCACCCGGAACTCTACCGTAACGACCGCGTGCAGATCTCCGGTGGACTGGTCGTACCGCTGTACGTACTGGTGTTCTCTATCATCGGTGCCGCAGTCAACATGGCGCGCCGCGTTCCCGAGTACCAGCGCCAGGTACACCTGTACCTGAATGACAACGGTGGGCTTCGACCACAACCGGACGAGATCTCCTGTGAGGATGCACGTGAGTTTATGGTCTTCCAGCTGATGCAGGTAATCTCCGCGCCGATGCTCGCAATCACTGTCTATTATTTCCTGGAGCCGAACTCGACCACGACATCGGTGGTACTCGGCTTTTTCTCGGGTTTCGCGTCGGAAACCATGCTGATCTCCCTGCGCGCGTTCGCTGACAAACTGATGCCGAGCGCAGTGGTCTCGCGTATGAAGGGCGGTGGCTACCGCAACCTGAAATCCGAAGACAGCTGACCAGCCGCAACCCCTGTACACTGCGTCGTCGTGAGAAATGCGGGCTGTGCAGTGTCTATGAATTCGTCTGTATAATAACTATAATTGTAGTGAAAAACGAAGACACAATCTCTACGTCATAGAACATCAATGACAGGGGAAGCCATCCAGCCACCTCTTACGGCTTTGAACCGTTGTGAAATTGTGGAGTCGAAACAAATAACATGGTAGTGTTAACAGAACCATCAGAAATTTATCAGGATTTCCTTATATTGAGGTGGTTTTTCTGACACCCGTACCGTGCGAACCACACTAATGTGATTCGGCCCGGTACGATGCGGCCCGGCAGGCCCCGGCCTGGTAAACCCCGTCTGAACAAGGCCGCGGGGGCAGGCTCCAAGGAAGAACCCTGACCGGAACGTACTATTGGGCATACTATTGTGCCGTCGCAACAGGAGGGGAGTGAGAAAGACAGGCCAAGGTAAGTTTGTTATCCGGAGTTTCTTCAATACGAGCAGTAGATGAGTAACGCAGTATGTTAGACGCACAACACCAGATATTGAGAACCGATGCCTCGGGAATGCCGCTCGAGTGGATTGGTTATGAAGAAGCGGTCAAATTGTACTACCTCGAACAAGTCGCGTTCCACTGCGGCAGCCCCTTGTATACGATACGAGGCGGTATCAATGCGATCACTGGCAAACAAAGCATGATCCAGCTGAACTCGATCATTGCCACCCGCGGTTCGAACACGCGGTTGATGAAAATCAGGCAACACTATGTCCCGCCGTTGAACAACCCTGCACTGTTCAAGCGCGACGCACACATGTGCCTTTACTGTGGCAAACAGTTTTACTCGCGGGACCTTTCGCGGGACCATGTCAGGCCTCTGTCTCAGGGTGGAACCGACTTCTGGAACAATGTCGTGACCGCGTGCAAACGCTGTAACAATCACAAGGCCGGCCATACACCGGAACAGGCAGGGATGCAGCTGCTGGCCATCCCGTTTACGCCGACCCATGCCGAGTAT
>JALUUZ010000419.1 GCA_027021095.1 Gammaproteobacteria bacterium | reverse complement strand
CGAGCTCCTTCAGCTCGCTGATCAATCTGACTGCGCGCTCCATGTTTTTGATCGCTGCCGACTCGGTGATCTCGAAGGTCAGGTAGGCTGGATCGAGCGCGGACTGGTGCAGCAGTTTTCGGATCAGTGGCAGCAGTGACTTGTCGTCGAAGGCGTGGCCCGACAGGTTGATCGACAGGCGGATGCGTTCGCCGCGCTGGTGCAACTGGTCCAGGTGTTCGATCGACTTCTGCGTGACCCAGCGGTCGATGTTCTGGATCAGGCCAAAACGCTCTGCCGCCGGCAGAAAACCGCCGGGCAGAATCATCGGCCCGTCATCGCATGGCATACGTAACAATACTTCGTAGCTGTCGATCTGGCCGGTTTCGATCGAGACGATAGGCTGGTAGGTTTGTATCATCCGGTCCTGGTTGAGCATGTCCTTGACCCGCGAGGCCCAGCCCATGTCGGCGGCCATGCCCTTTTCGTTTTCCTCGCCCGGGTTATAGAGATAGACGCAGTTGCGTCCCCCTGACTTGGCCATGTGGCAGGCCATGTCGGCATGCGCCATGATTTCCTCGGCGCTCTTGATGCTGCTGTCGAGCAGCGCGACGCCGATGCTGCAGGTGATGTTGATTGCGTTACCGGTATGAAAAAACTTGTAGTCGTGAAACAGGTTGCGGAACTTCTCGGCGGTGCTGTAGAGATTGTTTTCGGCGATATTGTACAACAGCATGGTAAACTCGTCGCCACCAAACCTTGCCAGCAGTTCGCCCTCGCGCATATTGTTGGACAGCAGGTCAGCGATTTCGACCAACAGGCGGTCGCCGGCGGCATGGCCGAGTGTGTCGTTGATGTATTTAAACTGATCCAGATCTATATACAACAGGCCGCAGGTGGCGGCACTGCGCATGACCCGCGCGGTGACCCGCTCCAGTTCACGCTGAAAGTAGCGGCGATTGTAAAGCCCGGTCAGTACATCATGTTCTGCCTGGTAGGCCAGCTGTTTTTCATAGGCTTTTTTCTCGGAGATATCACGAGCGGTGCCGGTAATCTGCTGCACGTTGCCGAGCAGATCGCATTGCGCCTTGGCGTTGAAGCTCAGGTAGTGTGCCTTGCCATCCTTGTCCAGGTGTACGGTTTCGAACTGCTGCAGCTCCTTGCCGCTGAGGATTTCGTCGAACGCCGCTGATTCCTGGCTGGCATAGGACGGGTCGCGGAATTCACTGATATTGCGCCCGAGCATGGCCTCCGGCTCGAGCCCGTAGATAGTCTTTGCCGCATTGTTCAGGTAGATCCACCTGCCGTCCGCATCAGTGATCCACACCAGGTCATGTGCGGTCTCCACCAGGTCACGGTAACGCGCCTCGGCTTTTTTCTGTTTCCGTTGTGCGGCCTTGCGTGCGGTGATGTCTGCTACCATGCAGGTGAACATGGTTTCGCCGCTGCGCTGCATGGTACTGACCCGGACTGACATGGCGATGTGCCGGCCGCTGCGATGGATGCCTTCGATCTCCTGCTCTCCGTCGGCGACATGTGGTGTCTGCAGGTCGGTGGTCAGTGCCGGAAGCAGGCGCGACAGCGACAGCCCGCGTGCCTCGCTTGCGTTGTAGCCGAACAGCCTTTCAGCCGCCAGGTTGAAGGTGTCGACGATGCCTTTCGAGTCGACCACGATGATTCCTTCTGCGGCATTGCCGACGATCGCGTGCATATGTGATTGTTGGTCGGCCAGGCGTTTGAAGACCTTGCCGATCGCCTGGGTCAGGTAGCCGATCTCATCGGTCGACTGCGGTTTCAGGTTGGAGAAATTGGTATTGGCCGTTGCACCACTGCGGCCGAGTATCTTCTGTACCGGCAGCAGCGCACTGCGGATACTGCGTGTGATCGCGTTGGTACTGGCCAGCGAGAACAGCGCCAGCCCGAGTGCGGCGGCGATGACCTGCCATTCCGGGTCGCTGGCGCTGCGCAGGTAGAAGGTACTGAACAGGGTCAGAGAAAGTACGGGAATCACAGCACCGACCTGGACGAAGCGTGTCTCGAGTGCGTTGTAGACCCGGTTGATCCCCAGGAAACGTACCAGGCGGCCGAGTTCGTCATGGACTTTCAGGTAGGTCGGGATCGCGACCAGGTAAGTAAGCGCCAGTTGCAGCAGAATAAAGCCAAGTGTATGCGCAACGCTTCTGCCGGTCAGTGTCTGCTGCAGGCTCAGGTTGATCAGCAGCGGTGACACGATGGCATAGAGCGCAAACAGGGTCCAGTAACTGCGGCTGAAAAAAGACAGCCGTTTGTGCAGCTGCAGGGGCGCATCCTGGTTATTGCGGTCGTAGGCGATCCACTTGAACACCGGGTCCAAGAAAGAAAAAAAGTGGAAAAACGCCCAGACCAGCATGGCGGCGATAAACCAGAGAAACCATTGCTTTTCAGCGAGCCGCCACAGTTCCCCGAGTGACAGAAAACCAAGGTAGACGGCAGCCGCGAAACACACTGCCGGTGTCAGCGCGAAGGTCGTGGCGACCCGCAGGGAAATCGCTTTTCGCAGTCTGTACAGCTCAGATAACATGGGTCGATCCGGTTACTAGTTGATACTTGGCGTATTTCAAAGGCAAACCATCCTGCAGCGACGCATCGTCAGTCGGGAAACGGGGTTCTGTGTCTGCTTCTGGAGTCGGTCAGGCCGTGCATCCGGTGCGATAAAATGCCGGCTGACAGAGGTTGAGTATGGTAGAGAATTTGTGTGTATTCCAGTAATAAGAACAAAAAAAACAGGCAAAGTGTGACCCTGCTCCAGTGTCAAAATTCAGTTGTCACGTCAAGGAATCGTCTAAGTCTCTCCAAGGTTTTGTCTCGGTGTGTGGATAATGACACGGCATGGAAGGACCGTGTAAAAAGGATGATCACGTGATGCGATTAAATTCATCATGGTGTTGGTGTGTACCACCACCCGCCATGTGCACCAACGCACTGCTTCGCATTGAGATTGGTACGGGACTGCGCTACTATCCTGCTGGCTGTCTTTAATTCCCTGAGTCCGATCAAGGAAACCTTGACCAGGTCTTGTGCGGGTTTGTGGTAGAAATCTGAATTAAGCGGAGGAGGAAGAGAATATGAAACGACGCGATTTTGTCAAAGGTCTGGGTGTCGGCACACTGGCATCCACCTCGTTGCTGATCGGCTGTTCGCAGGCGGATTCTGACAAGGGCAAGCCGGGGACGTCCGGCACCAAGCCTGCTGCGCGGATCAAATGGAAAATGGTGACCACCTGGCCGAAGAATTTTCCGGTACTGGGTACCGGGGCCAACCTGCTGGCAGAGATGATCACCAAAATGAGTGGCGGCCGGCTGACAGTCAAAGTCTACGGCGCCAAGGAGCTGGTACCGGCTTTCGAGGTATTCAATGCGGTCTCCAACGGTGCGGCGCAGATGGGGCACGGCGCTGCCTATTACTGGAAGAGCAAGTCCGAAGCCTTTCAGTTTTTTGCCGCAGTACCTTTCGGGCTTACCGCGCAGGAGATGAATGGCTGGCTGTACTACGGTGGCGGGATGCAGTTGTGGGAGCAGGCGTACAAAAAATTCGGCGTCAAGCCACTGGCCGCCGGCAACACGGCGGTGCAGATGGGTGGCTGGTTCAACAAGGAGATCAACTCGGTAGCCGATCTCAAGGGTTTGAAAATGCGGATTCCAGGGCTCGGGGGAGAGGTGTTGAAACGTGCCGGTGGCACGCCGACGAATCTGCCGGGCGGGGAGTTGCTGACGGCGTTGACGACAGGGAACATCGATGCGACGGAGTGGGTCGGGCCTTACAATGACCTGGCGTTCGGTCTGCACAAGGCGGCCAAGTACTACTATTATCCGGGTTGGCATGAGCCTGGCACGACGCTGGAAGGCATCGTCAACCAGAAAGCGTTCGATGCACTGCCGGAGGATCTGCAGCAGATCGTCGTCAATGCCGCCAAGGCGGTGAACATGGATATGCTGTCGGAGTACACCGCGAAGAACAACCAGGCATTGCAGGAGCTGGTAAGCAAACACAAAGTCAAGGTCAGGCGTTTTCCGGATGAAGTGCTGAAGAAATTGAAGCAGTTGTCAGACGAGGTCGTCAAGGAGATTGCCGGCAAGGACGCATTCAGCAAGCAGGTGTTTGAGTCGTTCAGTAAATACCGCGACAATGTGACTGCCTGGCACAGGATTTCCGAGCAGGCTTATTTGAATGCCAGGTCGTAACGCATCGATACCCCTGCTCAGCGGCGCCAGTAGGCAGGTGAGAAGATGATCATGATCGTCAGCAGCTCAAGCCTGCCCAGCAACATCGCCATGGACAAGACGATTTTCTGGAAATCACTGGCCGAAGCAAAGTTGTTGGCGACACTGCCAAGGCCGGGGCCAAGGTTGTTGAGGCAGGTGGTGGCTGCGCCATAGGCGGTGACCATGTCCATGCCGCTCGCCAGTAACAACAGAATCAGTATCAGAAAAGTCGCAACGTACAGCGATGTATAGGACATGATCGCCTGCAGTATCTCCGGTCTGATGACACGCCTGTCCAGCTTGAACGAGAGCTGGGAGTGCGGGTGGGTCAGCTGCATGATCTCACGCGTGCCGAGTTTCAGCAGCACGAGAAAGCGTACCACTTTGATGCCGCCGGAGGTGGACCCGGCACAGCCGCCGATGATGCCTACATAAAGGATCAGCATCGCCATACCGGCCGGCCACAGGGAAAAGTCATCGATACTGTAGCCGGTGGTGGTGATCATCGAGACTACGGTAAACGAGACCCGCCGGGCTGCGCTGAGCAGGTCGTGTGCCGGCTCGGAATAAAACAGGTACAGTGTGATGAGTGCTGTCGATACGGCGATGATTTTGAGAAACAGCCTGGTTTCGCTGTTGTGCCAGTAAGGCCGCAGCGAAAGTCCGCTCAGGGCAGCGTAGTGCAGGCTGAAGTTGAGTGCACCCAACAGCATAAAGACCATGGCCACCAGCTCGATACCAAAGCTGTGAAAATAGGCCAGGCTTTCATCGTGAGTGGAAAACCCGCCGGTCGAGATGGTCGTCAGGCTGTGGGCCACGGCATCGAATGCCGACATGCCGTTGAGCCAGAACAGCAGCGCGCAGGCCAGCGTCAGGGCGACATAGATATTGAATGTCTTGCGGGCAGTCTGCGCGATACGCGGTATGATGCGTTCCTTGTGTTCGAGACCCGCAGCGGGCTCGATGGGATCGATCAGGTCGCAGAGTTGCATCCGGACCTGGTGATCCTTGATCTTGGCCTGCCTGATCTTGACGGGCAGCAGGTGATCAGGCGGCTGCGTGAGTGGACGCAGGTGCCGGTGATCGTATTGTCGGTGCGTTCCGAGGAAGCTGAAAAGGTCAGTGCGCTGAACGCCGGCGCCAATGATTACCTGACCAAGCCGTTCGGGGTGGCGGAATTGATGGCCAGGATCCAGGTCTGGTTGCGAGCACGAAACAGCCCGCAGGCTGAGTCGGCCACTTACCGGCAGGATGGCCTCGAGATCGATTTTAAAAACTACCGGGTCGTGCATGACGGGGTGGAGATCAGCCTGACCCGCAAGGAATTCAGGTTGCTGAAATACCTGGTCGAGAACCGGGACAAGGTCCTGACCCACGAGAAGATTCTGCAGGCAGTCTGGGGCGAGCAGCATACGGCGGATACGCATTACCTGCGTATCCTGGTCGGTCACCTGCGAAGCAAGCTGGGAGAGGATTCAGCAAACCCGACCTATATAGTGACAGTGCAGGGAGTGGGCTACCGTTTCAACAGCGGCTCGGGTTGAGGCGCCAGCCTGGAATGCAGCGCAGTTACCAGGGAATCGGTGTGCGGTCGCGGAAAAACAATCCACTGGGTCCGTCATCCGGCAGCGTCGCAAGCCAGATCGCCGTATCGGCACCTTCGGCAAGCTCACGGGTGGCACCGGGGCCGCCGAGGTCCGTCTTGACCCAGCCGGGGCACATGCTGTTGATCAGGATGTTTTCATCTTGCAGCTCGTCGGCCAGGATCCGGGTGATCACATTCACACCGGTCTTAGAGATACGGTAACCCGGGCAGCAGCCGTTCATGTCCGACAGCTGTCCCATGCCGCTGGAAATGTTGACGATCCGGCCGTAACCGGCCTTTTGCATCATCGGAACCGCCATCTGGCACAGCCGCAGTGTTCCGTAGGTATTGGTCTCGATTCCCTTTTGTACATCGTCGATGCTGGCGGTCAGCAGGCTAGGCCATTCATTCTCGAGGTCATTGCGCGGGTCGGGAAAGATCCCGGCATTGTTGACCAGTATATCGCAGCGCCCGTACTGCCGCTGCAGTGTGTCTCCCAGCGAGTCGACATGATCCTGGCGGGTGACATCGAGTTGGAAGAACTCGATCCGCGCTCCGGGCTCAGCGAGTTGTTCCACGGCCTGCCGTCCCCGGTGTTCATCACGGGCAGTGAGCAGAACATGACAGTTTTGCTGTAACAATTGCCGGCAGATCTCAAACCCGATGCCCTTGTTGGCCCCGGTCACAACGGCGATTTTTCGTTCAATGGTCATCGGTGCGTAAACAACTTATTATCTGTTCGTATCGCAGGCGGTCAATGCCAGTGTATTCTTGTTAGTGTATAGGATTGTTGCCTGGAAAGTAAATCTCTACCGTACGCAGCGTTGACCTGTGAGTGGCTCATGAGCCTACTATTATAAGTAGGGGTGCTTGGGTGTGTTTTGTACAGTGCACGACTTGAAACAGAGGTATCCGGATGAAAATCACTTTTTTAGGGGGTGCGGGAACAGTCACCGGTTCCAAGTACCTGCTCGAAACCGGGTCGAGCCGGATCCTGATCGATTGCGGCCTGTTTCAAGGCTATAAATGGTTGCGCCGGCGTAACTGGCAGCCCTTGCCGTTCGCTATCAATAAAATCGATGCGGTGGTGCTGACCCATGCACATCTCGATCATTCAGGCTATCTACCGGTACTTTACCAGCAGGGTTTTCGCCGGCCTGTGTATTGTCAGCAGGCGACCAGTGCGCTCTGCGGTATTCTGCTGCCGGACAGCGGGCATATTCAAGAAGAGGACGCAAAGTATTACAGCCGTCACAAGCTGAGTAGACACAGCAAGCCGCTTCCGCTCTATGATCGTGCGACGGCCGAAGGCTGCCTGGAACTGCTGAAACCGGTGGAATTCGATGAGAAGTTTACGGTTGGAGAGGCCACGCTGTATCTACAGTATGCCGGGCATATTCTCGGTGCCGGCAGCCTGGTTGTCGAGGCGGAAGGCAAGCGTGTGGGGTTTTCCGGTGATGTTGGCAGGCCGGACGACATATTGATGAATCCACCGCAGCCATTGCCGGAGCTGGACCTGTTGCTGCTGGAAGCGACCTACGGAAACCGTCGTCACGAGTCCTCGGACCCGTTCGCGCAGCTGGCGGACATCGTGAATAAAACTGCGAAGAAGGGCGGTGTTCTGCTGGTGCCGAGTTTTGCGGTAGGGCGGGCGCAGGCGTTGCAGCATATCCTGGCTTCGTTGATTGCACAACGGCGTATCCCGGAGATACCGATCTACCTGGACAGCCCGATGGCGATCAGTGTCTCGGACATCTATTGCCGCTACGCGAGGCATCATCGCCTGAACCGCGAGCAGTGCCACCGGATGTGTGAGGCTGTTACCTATACGCGCAGTGTAGAGGAATCCAAGACTTTGTCAGAACAGCATTACCCGCATGTCATTATTGCGGGCAGCGGCATGGCCACCGGGGGCCGTATCCTGCATCATTTCAAGCGCCTGCTTGGGGACCAGAGTACCAGCGTCGTATTCTGCGGTTACCAGGCAGAAGGTACCCGTGGCGCAAAAATGCTGAATGGTGCCGAAAGTGTAAAAATTCATGGGGAATGGTTTTCCAATCGTGCGCAGACAACGATGCTGCACGGGTTGTCGGGTCACGGCGACTACCTGGAAATTCATGACTGGCTGCAGAAGTCTGCATTGCAGGCAGGTACCCGGATACGCCTGGTACATGGTTCCCCCGAGGCGCTGGATTCAATGCGCGATTATCTGCGCCGTATGACAGGTTTTGAACTCGAAATCGCGGCTGACGGGGAATGCCTGGAACTGTAGCCTGGTCTGCATTGCTCACCACCCTTTTACGGTGCGTACAACGCACCCTACTTTGGGGGCGTGACATTTTCTTGGGGTAAATTCTTTGGTGTGCTTCGCACACCGTCACGACGAGGTAGGGTGCGTTGTACGCACCACACACCAAGGCAAATCAAATGGTGCTACATGGCGATTCTTTCACAGATGACATTTTCTTGGGGTAAATCCTTTGGTGTGCTTCGCACACCGTCACGATGGGGCGGGGATGCATCTTGCGTCGCGTGACGATTCTTCTACACACGATTTTTGTACCATGTCATTATCCATACAT
>JALUUZ010000418.1 GCA_027021095.1 Gammaproteobacteria bacterium | reverse complement strand
GCTGGTGATGGATAAACGCGGCAAGGTGGTGGCGGCGAGTAACGGCAGTAAGATCGGTGGCAGTATGCCGGTGTTCAAGGACTCCGGCAGCACCTTCTGGCGTACCTTGCGGCTCAGCAGCGCCAACGCAGTGCTTGGAACCGTGGCGATCGAGTTTACGCATGAAGCGCTGATCAAGGTCAACCAGGAGGTCATCAGTAAGGGCGTGCATATCGCCGCTGTCGGCATGATTGCGATCGCGGTCGTCGGCCTGATTACCGGCTTTTTGCTGACTCGGCGGCTGGAAGTGGTGTCGCATGCGGCGCGGCAGATTGCACAGGGCAACTTGAAAACCAAGACCGGCTTCGTCGGCAAGGACGAGGTGTCGCTGCTTGGGCAGGTCTTCGACGAAATGGCCGACAGTTTCAAGCAGTACATCGAGGAATTACAGAACGAAAAGACCAAGCTGAAACAGGCACGCGATACCTTGGAAGAAAAGGTCGCCGAACGTACCGCCGAATTGCAATATCTCGCATTGCATGATGCGTTGACCGGGCTGCCTAACCGGGCGTTGTTCAATACCCGGCTGGATGAGGCGATCGCCTCGGCGCGTTTGCAGCGAACCAGTGTGGCGCTGTTGATGATCGACTTGAACCGGTTCAAGGAGATCAACGACACGCTGGGTCACAATGCCGGTGACAAAGTGCTCGAGGTGGTCGCGGCACGGCTGAAAAATGCGCTGCGTGGCGATGACACCATCGCGCGGCTCGGCGGGGATGAGTTCGCCATCCTGCTGCCGGCGACGACAGAGGAGCAGGCACTGCATGTCTCGCAGCATATCCTCGAGGTGCTGGAACCGTCGATTCAAAGCGGGCAGCATGATCTGTCGGTAGGCTGCAGTATCGGGATTGCACTCTATCCACAACATGCCACCGAGCAGACTCTGCTGGTGCAGCGTGCGGACATCGCGATGTATATTGCCAAGCGCAACGGTTACGGCTGCAGTGTCTATAATGCCGAGCTCGACCTGCACAGCAAGGAGCGCCTGTCGCTGGCTTCAGACCTCCACCGCGCACTGGCGCAGGATGAATTCAAACTCCACTACCAGCCGAAGATCGATTTCGCGACCGGCCGGGTCGTCGGTGCCGAGGCCTTGATTCGCTGGGAGCACGATGGCCGCCTGATCATGCCGGAGCAGTTTATCGGTATCGCCGAGCAGAACGGGATGATCAATTCACTGACCTTGTGGGTCTTGGAGCATGCGTTGCGGCAGGCGGTTGAATGGAATGCACAGAATGTCCGGCTCAATATTTCTGTCAACCTGTCGACCAAGAACCTCGACGATCCGCAGCTGACCGAGCAGTTGCTGCGTTTGCTGGAGCAGTCCAGGGTCAACCCTGCCGAGATCACGCTCGAGATCACCGAAACCGGGGTGATGGCCAATCCGTACCATAGTCTGAAAGTCCTGGAGAAGATCGATTCGATGGGAGTCGGGCTGTCGATCGATGATTTCGGTACGGGTTATTCATCGTTGATCTATCTGAAAAAGCTGCCCGTCGATGAAATCAAGATCGACCGTTCGTTTGTGACTGATATGCTGGCCGATGCGGAAAGCACGGTGATCGTCCGCTCGATTATCGATCTTGCACACAACCTGAGCCTGAAGGTGGTGGCAGAGGGGGTCGAGACCGCTGAAGTCTGGAATGCGCTGCAGCGTTATGGCTGCGACCTCTGCCAGGGGTATTTTACCGGCAGGCCGATGCCGGCCGAGGCGGTGGCACGTATCTATCATGGATCTGGGCTCAAAGTCGTGCTGCCGGAAAGTAATAG
>JALUUZ010000417.1 GCA_027021095.1 Gammaproteobacteria bacterium | reverse complement strand
CCGTCCAAGCGGGCCGGCGGCGAAAAACCAAAGCGGCACGATAAACACACCGAGCAGCACCAGCATGCCTGCAGGCTTGTCGGCCTGCGCTGCAATCATCAACGCCAGCACCACGAGCGTCCCCAATGACAGCGTCACCACTCCACCAGGCGAATCCAGCAGCCCGGTCACCAACCGTACAGACGCTGCAAGCCGTGCCGGCAAACCAGGCTGCCCGGCCCTGACGCTTTGCAGCAGTGCATTGATGAGCACGTAAGCTGGCAGAAACAGCAGCGCGAACACACTCAGCTGTTTAAACCGGTTCCAGCCAAGGTGACCGGTCAACAGATCCAGCACCAACGAAATCAGTCCGAAATAGAACAACAGTACCAGCACCGGCACAAGCCCCGGTACCACGTAGCGGGTATTGTCCACAGTACGCAAGCCCAGTAGACGGCCGAGACCCTGGGCTGCTTTCAGGTGTGACGACCTGTCGATCAAGCCGCCCGGAAACAACAAGGTCACGGTGACCGCCAGGCCGCCCAGGATAAACAACCAGTAGTCAGCGAGATTGCCTGTGGTAAACAGTGTCTTGGTGCCATTGACGACACCGGTACCCAAGATCGCACCGATCAGCGTTCCACGGCCACCGACTGCGACCCAGACGACCGCCTCGATCGACTTGGCTGGATGCAGTTCGCTGGGATTGATGATCCCGACCTGCGGGACGAACAGGATTCCGCCCACGGCGGCCAGCACTGCCGACACGGTCCAGACAAACATCTTGAAACGCATGGTGTTATAGCCGGAAAACGCAACCCGTGATTCCGCATCACGGATCGCTCGCAGTACACGTCCCAGTTTCGAGGTCACCAGGTAACGGCACAACAGGAAACACAGGCACAGGACGACAGCTGTAATGACATACAATCCAAGCTTGGTGCTCGCGACGTCCCCGATCAATCCCAGCTTGGCACTCTCCGCCTTGCTGGTCAGCGAAAATCCCAGTATGCCCTTGAAATTGGTAAACCCGTTATTGCCACCAAACCCCGTCTCATTGACCAGAAACAGGCGCCACATCGCAAAGGTCAGCGCCTGGGTGATGATCGCGAAATAAACGCCCTTGATGCGTGAACGAAACGCGAAGTAACCAAGCACGAACGCAAACAGCGCCGGCACCAGCAAAGCCATCAGCAGGCCATAGGAAAAATGCTCGAAACCCGACCAGAACCACGGAAACTCCTTCCAGGGCATAAAGGCCATAAAGTCCGGCACGGTATTCAGCACATCGTTCATGTACTTGGCCAGGTGCATACCCATCAGGTAGGCACCCAATGCGAAGAAAAACGCATGCCCGAGACTAAGGATTCCGGTATAGCCCCAGATCAGGTCGATGGCCAGCGCCAGGATCGCATAGCACATGTATTTGCCAAGCGTCTCGACGACCCAGCCGGGCACATAGAACATCGAATCCGCCGGTAGCAGACGGTTGAGCAACGGGATCACCACGGCCGCGAACAGCAGCATGGCAATCAGCCACGTCCACCCTTGTGGCGTCAGTATCCTGGTCGTGGGCAGTTGTTTGCTGGCAGAAAGACTCATACAGTGTTTACCTTGTCACTCTTCAGCCGCCCGGCCTTTTTGCGGAAACATCCCCTGCGGCCGCATACGAATAAATACGATCACCAGCACCAGCAGGATAAAATCCGTCAGGTTGGCACCAAAATACGATTCGATAAACTTGCTGGCAACCCCGATCGTCAGCGCGCCAAGCACCGTCCCGGCAAGATTGCCGACACCGCCAAGCACCACCACCAAGAAACACACGATGATGATCG
>JALUUZ010000416.1 GCA_027021095.1 Gammaproteobacteria bacterium | reverse complement strand
GATCCTCGATGAGCCGACCGAAGGGATCCAGCCGAACATCGTGCATCATATCGGTGATGTGATCCAGCGTCTGACCCGGGAAGAAAATATCACGGTGCTGCTGGTCGAGCAGAAACTGCCGTTTGCCCGCCGCGTGGGCCAGTATTTCACGATTCTCGATCGCGGCCGCTCGGTGGCTGCAGCGGAGATGCCGGCGTTGGATGAGGCCCTGGTACAGAAATACCTGACAGTATAGTCGCCAGCCCGCATTTCTCACCGCCGTCCGCATAAAATCAATCACTTTCGTGACATTGCCGTGCTGTGGCGGTATAGCAGTACAGGTGGCAGTGATGAGCGAAAGCGGGTTCTGCGGTTGTTTTACCCGCAATCGCTAGTATAATACGTAGTATATTTCCCCTTAAATCAATCAATATGAATTCAAAGATCCATAGGTGATTTTTGTATCTGGAGTGCTTAATGAAAATAGAAGGTAATTGTGTCGTGTCCATTGATTTCAGCCTGACCAACGACGAGGGAACCGAGCTCGATTCCTCGGCAGAGAACGAGCCGTTGGTCTACCTGCACGGCAGCAATGGACTGATTCCCGGGCTGGAGAACGCATTGAACGGCCATGTCGAAGGCGACACGTTGAAGGTGACAGTACAACCAGAGGAGGCCTATGGTCCTGTCAGGCCGGAGCTGATCGAGAAGGTTCCGCTCAAAGCCTTCGAGGGAGTCGGTGAGGTCAAGCCTGGCATGCAGTTCGAGGCAAAGAGCCCGGAAGGGATGGTGCAGATCATCTCTGTGCAGGCGGTCGACGGTGATACGGTGACCGTGAATGGTAATCATCCACTGGCCGGACAGGTCTTGCATTTCGATGTAGTAGTCCGATCGGTTCGCAAGGCGACCAAGGAAGAACTCGAGCACGGTCATGCTCATGCATGACGTCCTTTGATCGTTCCCCGGCTGGCAGTAAAGAATTTGCAGCAGCGTTTTCTGTGCGGAGACTCCTGTGAGTTATACGGTATTCGCTTTTGACAAAAACAAGATCGATCTCGAGCGGATTCACACTTTGCTGCAGCCGGCGGTCAAGGAGTCGGACAGGTTTGCGGCCCGGCCGCGGCTGGTGTTGAGTGACGATGGTGACGAATTGGTGCTGGACCTCGATGGCTGGCAGGTCGTGCTGGGTGTCAATGCGTCAGGGTATGTAGCGGCTGAAACGCAGGAGTTGGTAAAACACCTGCCGCAGGACAAGGACAAGCTGGAAGCAGTTCGCGGTTCGAGGGAGAGACTGGAGATCATTTCAGACGAGGACTACGACGAACAGCATTATGACGATTACCTGCTGTTCCTCGAGGAATTCGAGAAGGTGACTGGAATGGTGGTGGTCGATCCACGGGAATGGAACTATACCTGATCGAGGCAGTTTGGGGAACACAAAAAAAGGCCGCCGGATCAGGTGTCGGGCGGCCTTTTTTCGTCAGGGCAGAAAATCAATGGTAGTTGATTTCAACCCGGCGGTTTTGCGCCCATGACGCTTCGTCGTGACCCAAAGCAACAGGCTTTTCTTCACCGTAGCTGATCAGTTCCATCTGGCGGTCATTGACACCAAGAAAGACCATCATGCGGCGTACGGCCTGAGCACGGCGCTGGCCCAGACCAACGTTGTATTCACGTGATCCACGCTCGTCGGCATGGCCTTCGAGGCGAACCTTGACTTCAGGATGTGCGGTCAGGTATTTGGCGTGGTGTTCGACAACGGCACGGCCTTCTTCTTTGACGATTGCTTTGTCGAAGTCAAAGTAGACAACCCCGTTGGAAATGCCAGTGGACTGTCCGGTGTCGACATGACCTTCCGTCTTTTGTTTGGTTTGGCTGGAGCACGCCCCAAGGAATGCGGCAATAAGAAATACAGACAATAGTTTTATTTTCATAATACCCTCCGAATATATTTAACAGATTCTACATTGTTTTTATTAAATATAAAATAGCTAAAATCAAGTTGTTATCTTTGGTTAGATTTCCAGCCGGGTATTCTGGCTCCCCAATGTGAATCTCTAAACAAATGCCAGTCGGCTACGAAGCTGCAGCAGACATTTACCTGATCATACAGTGTACACAGAGGTTATCTTAACATATATAAAAGTGCAGGAAACCAGTATAAACTCATCTACCCGTCTTCGCGATTTATAATTGTGAAGTTTGTTACAGAATGGACAAATAATAACCAGAGTCTTTGGTTTTCCAACGGTGGATTGTTTTGAGTATTTATTCGACAGGCCGGGAACACTGGTTCAGAGGTTTCCAACATACTAATATGTTAACCCACGGTAATGACTACAGGTGCGGAGTGGCAGATGACTGACGAGAACGACACTGCCGGACTGCCAGGCCGGCTCAGGCTCAAGCGTGTCGCGATCGATACCTACCGCGAAAATGTCGCGTATATGCATCGTGAATGTGCAATCTACCGGGCCGAAGGATTCCAGGCATTGTCCAAGATTGAAATCAGCAGGGACGGGAAAAAGATCCTGGCCGTACTGAACGTGGTCGATGACAGTCATATCGTCACCCCGGAGCAGCTTGGGCTGTCGGAACAGGCATTCGATCAACTCGGGTTGCCGGCGGACGACCCGGTCAGGGTCGCGCATGCCGAACCTCCGCGTTCGATGGATTATGTACGCCGTAAACTGGCGGGCGAGACCTTGGGGCAGAACGAGTTTACCAGTATCGTTACCGACATCGCAGAAAGCCGCTATTCGAAGACAGAGATGGCCGCATTCCTGGTCGCGTCAGGACAGTCCGGTTTCGATCGCGATGAGGTGCTGTACCTGACACGTGCGATGTTCGAGACCGGGGACCGGCTCGACTGGAGCGAGTCCCTGGTGGTCGACAAGCATTGTATCGGTGGCATACCCGGCAACCGCACTTCGATGCTGGTGACACCGATCGTCGCCGCACACGGAATGCTGATTCCAAAAACCTCGAGCAGGGCGATCACGTCCCCCGCCGGTACGGCGGATACCATGGAAGTACTGGCCAACGTCGAGCTCAGCCCGGAGCAGATGCAGAAAGTCGTGCAGCAGCAGCGCGCCTGCCTCGCCTGGGGTGGTACTGCCCGGCTCGCGCCTGTCGACGACATGTTAATTTCAGTTGAACGGCCGTTGGAGATCGATTCGGTCGGACAGATGGTGGCGTCGATCCTGGCCAAGAAAATGGCAGCCGGTTCGACCCATCTACTGATCGATATTCCGGTTGGCCCGACGGCCAAGGTCAGATCGATGCATCAGGCGCTGCAGCTGCGTAAACTGTTTGAGTATGTCGGTGACCAGCTGGGTTTGTATCTCGAAGTCATGATCACCGACGGCAAGCAGCCGGTCGGGCGCGGAATCGGTCCGGTGCTGGAGGCCAGGGATGTGATGCAGGTACTGCACAATGATCCCGAAGCGCCGGAGGATCTGCGCCAGAAGTCGTTGCAGCTGGCAGGGCGTATCATCGAATTCGACCCCGATGTGCGTGGCGGCCAGGGTTACCGGATCGCGCGTGATATCCTCGAGTCCGGGCGTGCGTTGGAAAAAATGCAACAGATCATCGAGGCGCAGGGAGCGAGTCCTCACCGATACAGGCCAGGCAGCCTGGTTCACGAAGTCACCGCACCGGTCTCAGGCAGTGTGACGGCGATCGATAATTTTCAGCTGGCAAAGATCGCCCGGCGTGCGGGCGCGCCGATGGACAAAGGGGCGGGCGTGGAACTGCTGGTCAAACTGGATGAGCAGGTCAGCCGTGGCCAGGTGTTGTACCGGATCTATGCGGAGTTTGCCCAGGACTTTCGTTTTGCCTGTGAGTTCAGCAGCCATCACAGCGGCTACACCCTGTCAGGCGAGGACTGCCCGGCCTGTGCGGCTGACAGCGGGGAGTGATGCCGGTGATTCTGACTTTCAACGACTACCTGAAGCCTGCGCAGGCATTGGGGATCGAACTGGGCATGCCGTGCAGTGTGGTGTCGACACACCGGTTTCCCGACAATGAACTGCTGCTCAGGCTGCCGGGGCCCGTTGCCGCGCATACGTTGCTGTACCGCAGTCTCGATGACCCGGACCGTAAATTGATCGAGCTGATCTGGGCCGCAGAGGCGGCACGCGATGCCGGCGCACGACGCCTTTCATTGATTGTGCCCTATCTCTGTTATATGCGCCAGGACAAGGCGTTCCATCCGGGTGAGGCGGTCAGTCAACGGATCCTGGCGCGGTTGCTGGGCAGTTATTTCGACGACCTGGTCACGGTGGATCCACATTTGCACCGGGTGCAGTCATTGGCGCAGGTGTTTCCGCAAACCAGAACAGTGACATTGAGTGCGACAGCGGAAATCGCCTCCTACCTGGCACGGCACACCAGTGACCCGGTGATCGTCGGGCCGGACGAGGAATCCAGGCAGTGGGTCGAAGCGATTGCCGGTTCGTACGGCTTTGATTTTCTGGTCGCAACCAAGCAGCGGCACGGTGACCGGGAGGTGGCGATCCAGTTGCCCGAGTTCGATTGCCATGGCCGCAATATGGTGATCGTCGACGACATGGTCAGCACCGGCCATACCGTCGCGCAGATTGCGCGGCTGTTGCAGTCGGCCGGTGCGGGATCGATCAGGCTGGCGGTGACCCATGCATTGTTTTGCCAGGGTGCAGAGACGCTGATCAGGTCTGCCGGTGTCGTGGACCTGTGGAGTGCCGATACGCTGGTGCATGCCAGCAATCGCTTCGCAATGACCGGGCTGCTCGCGGCCGCTGTACGCGATCGATTGAGTTGACAGGCCGTTCAGGTGCCAAGCAGCCTCCAAGTGCTCTACACCTGGTGCACCGAGAGAATTTTTTATATATTGGGTTGACAGGTACAATCGCATCCTGTCGACGCAAAGAATGAACCGCGGTTATCAACCCCAGGACAAGACATGTCAGACCTGAAGGCCCGGCCCAGCCGATGGAGCCTGTTGTTTTTGTTTCTCAGTACACTGTCCACCCGCCTGCGCAAAGTGTTGTGGCGCTGGTGGTATGATCAATTGGCACGCCGGGACCGGCACAATGAACTGGTGTTCATGAACTATGGCTACTGCGACGGTGTCCGGGAGCCGGTGCTGTCGCCGGAGGAGGAGAAATACCGCTATCCGATACAGTTGTACAGGCATGTGGTGCAGGGGTTGGAATTGGAAGACAAAAAAGTCGTTGAGGTCGGCAGTGGCAGGGGAGGCGGTGCGGCCTATCTTGCGCGGCACTACCGGTCAAAGCAGTATACCGGTGTCGATCTGTCGGCGCGGGCGATCGAGTGGTGTAGAGAGAATCATCGGCAGCAGTGTCTGCAATGGCGCCAGGGCAGTGCGGAAAAGCTGCCACTCGAAGACGCTGCGTACGACCTGGTCGTCAATGTCGAGTCCTCGCATTGTTACCCGTCGATGCCGGCTTTTCTGCGCGAGGTTTACCGGGTGCTGAAACCGGGTGGCTGGTTTGCTTTTTGTGATCTGCGTTCACCAAAGGAAATGACGGCGTTGCAGCATCAGTTTGTCGAGGCCGGATTCGAGATCGTACGTATGCAGCAGATCAACCGTGAAGTCGTGGCGGCACTGGACAAGGTTTCTGCTCAGCGGGCGCAACGGATACACAGCCAGGTACAAAAAGCGTTCCGCAAGCTGTTTCGTGATTTTGCGGCGGTCAAAGGCACACGGTTGTATGAAATGCTGAAGCAGGGCCGCTTGGTCTACTATTCGTTTCAGTGCCGCAAGCCTTTGACCCACAGTGGGTAAATCGACTTCGACCAGTGAAGCCGGTCTATTCAGATTTTCTCAACGCAGCACCATACGGTAGGTATTCGGCCGCAGTTCGATGTGCAGGTGGTTATGGTGCGCACGGTTGTAATGTGGTGTGAGAATGACCGCAAACAGCCGGCGGTTGGCGGATTGACAAACCACGGTGCGCAAAATTTTCTGGTTCGTGGCCTCGCGCCGTCTGGCGTGCCGGCACGGTGAGATCCCTTTGCGGCGGTCGAGCCAATCATACTTGACATGAATCGTGCCATAGCGCCGGCTTTTAAACCGGGTGACATCGATCGCCAGTGCCCAGCGGTGTCCGCTGGGACGGCCGGTGCGGCGTACGGTGGCGCCGGGTGACCAAGTGCGGCTGTAGACGACTTCATAGATTCCCTGCCGGCGCAGTATGCGTGACCAGCTGAGCAGCGCGACTGCAAGGCGGCAGTCCATGACCGGCAGGCGGCGGTGGCGATGGCTCTGGCGATAGCGTACACCGCCAAGCTTCGACTGGATCCACAGCGGGTATTTGACTCCGCGCCGGGCTTTCAGTGTTTTGAACCTGACCCCGTTTTTTCGCAGGATTGCCCGGCATTGCCTGCCGGACAGGTACAGAACCTGGTAGGCGGTGGCCGGGCTGGCGACCGGGGGCTGGTGGATGCGTTTTGGCCGCGAGGTATGCCGGTGTGGTGTACCCGGTTTGCGATGCGGTGCCTGGTGGCGGTGTGGCAGCGGTGTGGTGTTTGCGGTTGGCTGTCTTTTACGGTCCGGTGCCCGGTGACGGTGGAAGTCGTCAAGGATCTCCGGGTTGATCAATGCGTCAGGATTGATCGTTTCAGGCGTTTCGTCGCGCCAGCGGGGTGAATCCGGCAGTGGCAGAATCTCCCGCCCGAGGTAGGCATGGCCGTGATCGTTATAGTCCAGGCTTGCATAATCGTGTTCGTCGTAGTCATTGTGTTCGTCATAAAAGTAGCTTGTGTCGTCATGCGTGTCGTGGAAGTCGAACATGTGTAAAGGGTCAGCTGACACGAGCTTTGCCGGAAGAGTCAGGATCAGCAGTAAAGAAAACAGGCCGGTACGCATAGTATCCTCGAAAAATGTAAGGAATTAGTGGCCGGCAAAAAAGGCGGCCTGCTATGGGTAGCGGTCAAGATGGAGAATTCTTTACCTGATTTTCTTTGTGGCGGGTGGCTGTGTTACACCCCTATCGCGTGGACTGCAACGCTGATTCCGATCAGGACCAGAAAGACCAGCCCGATGGTAATCTTTAAAGTATGCGGGTGTTGATAAAAAGCACGAAGAATGTGGTAAAGCATCAGTAAACCCTTGTAGTATACGAGTAGATTAGTGCTAACGGCCGGGACGGGTAAACGGGTTGCCCATTTCCCGGTTCCAGGTCCTGTGTCGTCATGGACAGTTTGTTGGTTCAATAACGTCTGGCAGGAGAGAAACTTGAGCGAGGAGGAAACCCCATTACCAGAGCCCGCCTTTCTTACCACCGTTCGTCGCGAGACGGAGCAAGGGGGTGGCCTGGGTGGCTTTCGCGACCGAGGAGCGCGCAGGCAAGTAGGAGTGCGTTGTGCGCACCGTCACCACGACAGATCGTATCACGCGAAGAGGCTTTTACACGCTGGGTCGCCGACCGAGCAAAAGCCAGCCAGGGCGTGCCATGGCGCCGTCGCAGTAGGAGGGTGGTGAGAAATGCGGGCTAGCCCGTGGCACGGCCTGGAACCGGCGCAGGTGTTTCAGCGGCTGGGGGCCGGTCCTGAGGGTCTGACCAGTGAACAGGCAGAGCAGCGCCGGTTACGATTCGGCGCCAACAGCCTGCCTGAGCCCAAGACTCAAAGCAAGTGGCGGCGTTTCCTGCTGCAGTTCGACAATCTGCTGATCTATGTCTTGCTGGCTGCCGCGGCGATCACGCTGTCGTTGCAGCACTGGCTGGATGCCGGCGTGATCTTCGGCGTGGTGCTGGTCAACGCCGTGATCGGCTATCTCCAGGAAGGCAAGGCCGAAGAGGCGTTGGACGCGATCAGGAAAATGCTGTCTCCCGCGGCCATGGTGCTGCGAGACGGTCGCCGGATCCGAATTGCGGCCAATGCGCTGGTGCCGGGTGATATCGTGTTCCTGCAGTCCGGCGACAAGGTCCCTGCCGATATCCGGTTGCTTCATACCAAGGGGTTGCAGATCCAGGAAGCCGCGCTGACCGGTGAGTCGGTCGCGGTCGAAAAATCCAGCGATGCGGTGGAAGCAGGTGCCGTGTTAGGGGACAGGATCAGCATGGCTTATTCGGGTACATTCGTGACCAACGGGCGCGGCACCGGGGTCGTCGTCGAAACCGGGCCGCGCACCGAACTGGGCCGCATCAGTACCCTGGTTGGCAGTATTGAGCCATTGACTACGCCGTTGCTGCGGCAGGTCGCGCAGTTCAGCCGCTGGATTACGTTGGGTATCCTCGGGCTGGCACTGGCACTGTTTATGTTCGGTGTCTGGGTCAGGGAGTACAGCGCAGGAGAAATGTTTCTGGCGGCCGTCGGCCTGGCCGTTGCAGCAATCCCGGAGGGGTTGCCGGCGATCATGACGATCACGCTGGCGATCGGCGTACAGCGTATGGCCAGGCGCAGGGCCATCATCCGGCGTTTGCCGGCAGTCGAAACCCTGGGCTCGGTTTCAGTGATCTGTACCGACAAG
>JALUUZ010000415.1 GCA_027021095.1 Gammaproteobacteria bacterium | reverse complement strand
GTTCCACCAGTTGTGCATGAGCAAGGACGAGCAGAAGATGCAGGTGCTGGAGAAGATCATCGAGGAAAAGCAGAAACTACTGCGCTGACATGAAGAGCGTTTTCATCGTTTTTTTTATCGCTGTGCTGGCCGTTGGCTGCGACCACGCTGAGTCCACGGCGGACAGACAGGCAACGCCGCCCGGGGTCGATAACGCGGCCCGGAAGGCGGTCAGCCCACGGCCCGCAGCGACGCAACCGGCGGTCAAGAAATCCGCTCCAGGCAAAGCAGGTGTCAAGACTCGGCCGCAATCATCTGGCACCGTAAACGAACCAGTTACCCCACAACAGCCACCGGGTTCTGCAGACCAGGATAACCCGATGCAGCTCCCGACACTCGAAACGGCACCGCCGGAGACAGCGTTGGAAACCGATATCGTCGATATGACTGAACTCGGGGATTTCTCGATTACCGGTGCCAAGAAAAGCCGCTGCAGGACACTCTATGCAGAGACCTATGATCTGATGTTGCGCAACCGCAAGGTGGATCAGGAGGTTGCGGCGCGTTTCAAGGCGGCGAAGAAGCAATTTATCCTGGATTGTCTCGACAAGAGTGACGAGGAGATAGCGCAGCTCGAAAACCAGCTGCGTGCGCTGGAGTTAAAGACCCACGACAGCGTCACGCTTTCGCCGTTTGGAAAAAACAAAAAGTAGGGACATTGTACACACCGCAAGTACTACCTATCAGTCCGCCTCACTACCTGCTGAACCTGCAGGTGCAATCAGGTTTAGCCCGCTGCTGCCGCTATAGTGCCTGAGGCACTTTCAGCCGGATTTTTACCAAGCACTGAAATTTATAAGGGAATTCGTCAAGATGGGCAATCGTTGCTGTCGCGCTTTGTTGGCGTGTATCTGTTATCTGTTCTTGTCTGGTGCGGCAACCGCTGAGATTTATAAATGCCGTGGCAAAGACGGGGTGATCGGGTTTTTCGATGCACCCTGTGCCAAAGGTACGATCAGTGGATCGCGTTACCACCTGGGCAGGAACTATAATCAAGGCAGGCGTGCCGGCCGCCAGCGCCCGCAGCGTTACTACTCCAGCTACAATACCTTGTCCGACTATGTCAGCCTGGACCAGGAACAGGTCGAGAAATCACCTTGTTTACGCTCGTGCGTGGTGCGCGCCAAGTACTGCGGACTGCAGTGTTCGCAGCGTTATACCAACATGGGCCAGGCGCGGTCGTGCTTTTTGAGCTGTAAATCCACGAGCCAGGGTTGTGTTCAGTCCTGCCAGTCGCGAAATTACTTAGGCCAGCGCTGAGCGATTTGTATTCCGCTTGCCGGTGTCCACCAGTTCCGGGTGTGATTTGTGCTGTGCGCCTGTCTGCTTTATAATCCCGGCGACGATGGTCAAGGTAACCGAAATCAATATTTTTCCAATCAAGTCGCTGCGTGGAATCTCGCTTGCTTCAGCAGCATTGACCCGCCGCGGTTTTCGTCATGACCGGTGTTGGATGCTGGTCGACAGTCACGGCAGGTTTATCACCCAGCGGCAGTATGCACAGCTAGCATTGGTCGAGACCCGTTTGCATGACGATGGGATCAGCGTACGGGCGCCAGGCGGTGAGTCGCTCGAGGTGCCGTTGCAGCCGGTTTCTGGACAGTGCGTCGAGGTCAGAGTCTGGGACGACCTGGTCAGCGCAGTCGCGGCCCGGGACGAGATCAATGCCTGGTTCAGTGATTACCTCGGCACGGCATGCCGGCTGGTAGCGATGCCGCCGGACAGCGTGCGCGCGGTCGATGCTTCCTATGCCGTCTCCGCGCAGGACCAGGTCGGTTTTGCG
>JALUUZ010000414.1 GCA_027021095.1 Gammaproteobacteria bacterium | reverse complement strand
CTGCACCTGCGACCAGACACGCTTGACGAATTCCAGCGGTGTCACCGGGTTCTTCGGGTCGGTCCCGGCCTCTGCAACAGGTGTTTTGACCGCGGCGTTCTTATCGACCAGCGCACTCAGCTTCTGTGTCACCTGCTGCTTGAGCTGCTGTAACTGGCGGTTGATCTGCAGGCGGCTGTTGGCATCAGCGGCCGGTACAGCGGTGTTGGTCTCCACCGCCGCCGTGCCAGGCAGGCTGCTGTTCGTCGCCGGCATCTTGCCTTTCAGTTGTGCGACGATCATGTCCGCCAACCCAAGGCCCTTTTTTTCTGACAGCTGAATCGAGATCTGCTTGTCGAACATGTCGCGGTAGGTCCTGCTCTGCTCGCTGTCGAACAGGCCGTCCCCGGGACTGGTATCGCGCATGCTCTTCAGCATCATCTGCATAAACAGCGCCTCGAACTGCTTGGCCACTTCGGCCAGGGCTTCGTTGGAATCAACCTTGGCCTTGTACCTGAGCCTGGCCAGGCCATCGAAATTGGTATAGCTGTCCTGCAGCTTGAACTGCGCACCTGCCAGTTTTGGATCGATAAAATTCTGCATCATGGTTTCCTGCAATGTCTGCCGCTGCTAAATCACGACCAGTTCGGCCCGCAGCGCCCCGGCCTGTTTCAATGCCTCGAGTATCGCTACCAGGTCGCCTGGTGCGGCACCCACCCGGTTGACCGCGCGCACTATGTCGTTGAGCTTGACCCCGGGTTTGAACAAGAACATACGCGACTTGGCCTGTGTCACCTTGATCGACGAGCGTGGCACGACCGTGGTCTTACCCTTGGAGAACGGCGCCGGCTGACTGACCACCGGTTTTTCTGAAATGGTCACCGTCAGGCTGCCATGCGTGACGGCCGCCTGGGTAACCTGTACATGCTTGCCGATCACGATGGTCCCGGTACGTGAATTGATGATCACCTTGGCCGACGACTCGCCAGGCGCCACCTTGATATTTTCCAGGAACGAGACGAACGCCACCCGCTTGGACACGTCCAGCGGTGAGTTGACCTTGACCGACACGGCATCGATGGCCCTGGCTGTTTTCGGCCCCAGCAGCTTGTTGATCGCCAGTGCCACCCGGTTCGCGGTGGTAAAATCGGGGTTCTTGATATTGAGTACGATAAAATTGTTGTTCGCAAAAGGAGACGGGACGACACGCTCGACGGTCGCGCCATTGGGTATTCGTCCTACACTGGGAATGTTAACGGTGATCTTCGATCCATCAGACCCCGACACGCCTAACCCACCAACGACAAGGTTTCCTTGCCCCATTGCGTACACCTTGCCGTCGGCCCCCTTCAAGGGAGTCATCAACAAGCTGCCGCCCCGTAAACTTTTCGCGTTACCGATCGAAGACACGGTGATATCGATCTTCATCCCCGGTTTAGCGAATGGCGGCAAGGTGGCATGCACCGATACCGCCGCGATATTCTTGACCTGCGGTTTGATGTTGGGAGGCAGGTTGATGCCGTACCGTCCCAGCATGGTTTTTAAGCTCTGTACTGTAAAAGGCGTCTGGGTGGTCTGGTCCCCGGTCCCGTTCAGGCCTACCACCAGGCCGTAGCCGACCAGCTGGTTGGTACGCACACCGGCAATATTGGCCAGGTCCTTGATCCGCTCGGCAAGACTTGCCGCCGTCCAAAGCCCCAGCGCGGCCAGCCAGGTCAATTGCAGGATTCGTGTTTTCATTCCGTTCCCCGATAGCCTCATCAAAGTCATCCGTATTACAGCGGCCACAGCTTGCTGTTGAAAAATCTCGCCAGCCAGCCCATCTTGCTCGACGACGCGACCGCTCCCTTGCCGGTATAGATGATCTTCGCATTCGCGATCTTGGTCGAAGACACGGTGTTGTCCGCGGAAACATCCGAAGGCCGCACGATTCCCGACAACTGGATACGCTCTTCACCACTGTTGATCAGCATGCGCTTCTGTCCTCTTACCAGCAGGTTGCCATTGGCCAGCACCTTTTCGACGGTCACCGCAATCGTGCCGCTGATGTTGTTGCTCTGTGTGCTGTCGCCCTTGCTCTTGAATTCATTGGTACCATTGAGTGTATTGTTCAGGTAGTTCCTTGCACCACGCGTGCCAGTTACACCAAACAGCGAGGTCACACCCGTCCCGATCGAACTGTCCTTGCTGGTGTTCAACGTCACCTTCTTGCTGGCATTGGTCTTCTCGTTCAACACCACGGTGAGGATATCACCGACATGACGCGCCTTGCGGTCCTCGTAAAGCAGCACCGATGTGTGGGTATTGTAAATCGCGCCCGTCGGCTTCTTCACCACCGGCTTCGCCGTCGGCATCGACGGTTCGAATTTCTCGCGTTTAAACACCTTGGTCGAACATGCCGACAGCGAGACGAGCAGACTGCATGCTACCAGGATTTCAATCGTCATCTTCCTTTTCACTCGTTACTCCTTGCCTACAGTGTCTGCGACACGTATTGCAGCATTGAATCTGCTGTCTGAATCGCCTTCGAGTTCATCTCGTAGGCACGCTGTGACTCGATCATGTTCACCAGTTCCTCGACGATATTGACGTTCGAACTCTCGAGGAAACCCTGTGACAGGTTCCCGAGGCCGTTCAGCCCCGGCGTACCGGTCTGTGGCGAGCCGCTGGACGACGACTCCTTGAACAGGTTCTCACCGATCGGCTGCAGGCCGGCCGGGTTGACGAAATCGGCCAGCTGGATATTGCCGATACTGGTCGGGGTCGAGTTGCCCGGGGTCAACACACTCACGGTGCCGTCACGCCCGATGGTAATCGACTGGGCATTGTTCGGCACCGTGATCGCCGGCTGCAGTGTGTAGCCAGAGGAGGTGACGATCTGGCCGTTGGCATTGAGCTTGAACGAGCCGTTGCGCGTATAAGCGGTGGAACTGTCCGGCAGCAGGATCTGTAAAAAGCCCCGCCCCTCGATCGAAATATCGAGCGAATTGCCGGTCTTGACCTGGTTGCCCTGGGTGAATATCTTCTCGGTGGCCACCGGTCTGACCCCTGTTCCCAGCGAAAAACCCGTGGGCAACTGTGAGTTCTGCGTCGACTGGCTGCCGACCTGGCGCACGTTCTGATACAACAAGTCTTCGAACACCGCCCGGCCACGTTTGAATCCGGTGGTATTGACGTTGGCAAGGTTGTTGGAAATCACCGCCATCCTTGTCTGCTGGGCGTCGACCCCGGTTTTTGCTATCCACATTGTCTGGTTCATTACTGGTCTCCGTTTTAGACTGCTGTGCCGGTGCGCAGAACGCACTCAGCGTATACTGTCCGGCGCCTCACACACCGCGTACGTGTGGCTATGACATACGCATCAACTGGGTCACTGCCGACTCGTTCTGTTCGGCAGTACGCATCATCTTTACATTCATCTCGAACTGCCGTGCCAGGTCGATCATGTTGACCAACGCACCGACCGCGTTGACGTTGCTGGACTCGAGCCGGCCTGAATACACCTGTACTTTTGGATCAGGCGCAGGCTCGATACTGCCCAACGGCAGCACCAGCAGTCCCTGTGCATTCTTGGTCAGCTTGGATTCATCCGGCTTGACCACGCGGATACGGTCGACGACCGACAAGGCTGCTGCGCTCTGGCCCAGCGGCTGTACGGTAATCGTACCGTCACGGCCGATTTCGAGCTTTTGATACGGTGGTATCGAGATCGGCCCGCTGTTGCCCATCACCGGAAACCCGTTGACCGTCTGCAACTGGCCGTTGGCGGTGATCCGCAGGTTGCCCGCGCGGGTATAAGCTTCCCTGCCATCCGGTCCCTGTACTGCAAGATAACCCTTGTCCGACAATGCAATATCGAGCGAGCGTCCGGTCGTCATCGTGATCCCGGCGGTAAACTTGACCCCGGAATGAAACGACTGGCTGTAGGCCCGGCTTTGATAACCATCCCCATAGACATTGACTGTCTTGATTGCTTCCAGGTCGGCGCGAAACCCGGTGGTGTTGATATTCGCCAGGTTGTTCGCATTGACCGCCTGTGAACGCATGGTCTGCTTGGCCCCGGCCATCGCGATATAAAGCATTCGGTCCATCGTCTATTACCTGATATTGATAATCGTCTGTGTAATCGCATCCGCGGTGGTAATCACCTGGGCATTGGCCTGGAAATTACGCTGCGCGGTGATCATCCCGACCAACTGCTCGGTCAGGTCCACGTTCGAGCCTTCCTCTGCACCCGACTGGATCAGGCCCAGGCTGCCTGTGCCCGGCGCGGCGGTCAGTGGCGGGCCCGACTCGAATGACTCGGCCCAGGACGTGCCGCCCAGCTGGCGCAGGCCCTGGCTGTTGCTGAAATTGGTCAGTGTCACCTGTGCCAGTGTACGCGACTGGCCATTGGTATAACGCGCGGTAACGACCCCGGTGTCACCGATATCGATCCCGTTCAGCCGGCCGGTCGCAAACCCGTTCTGGTTCAGCGAGTTGACCGAAAACGGGCTGCCGTACTGCGTCAGCCCCGCGACATCCACAGTCACGTTCATCGGTGCCGAGCCGTTGGTCGGTGTATAGGTCGCCAGCGTCACCGTCGACGGCGAGACCGGCGATGCCAGGGTGCCGGTATTACTGAACACCAACGGTGCCGCACCACCGACCGCAGTCCCGTCGATCGTCGTATACATTTCCCAGTTCAAAGCCGTGCCGGTTTTTCTGAAGTAGTTGGTCATCAGGTGTGGTGACCCGAAAGAGTCATAGACGGTGACCGACGTCGAGTTGTTGTAGGTACTGCTGTCGGTTGCCGAAAACGCGGCCTGCGGCGAACCGGTGACCGCAGACACGGCGAAGTTGGCATTACTGGTATCGCCGTTGGCCGCGGCCGGCACACCGGTAATCCCCGAGGTGTTCACCGTGATCGTGATCGGGTTGGATGTGCCGTCGGTTGGGGGATCCCAGGAAAACGTCAGGTTGGCCGGAATGCTGTTGACATCGATCGGGCTGCTGGCGGCAACCGTACCTGTCGGGGTCACTAAATCCATCGTAAACTGGTCTGCGACCGCGCTCTTGGTAAAGCGCACGGACAAGGTCGTCGCGTTACCGTTGTTGTCATAGCCGGTGAAATTCGGCGTACTGAACGTCGCCCCGGTGGTTGCGTCACCATCAAGAATCGTCGAACTGTCGATGGTAAAACTGGTGGTCGCTGCCGGGTTGCCGGGAATCGGCAGCGTCGCATCCAGGTTCAGTGCCATGGTCAGTGTAGTCGTCGCCTGCGGAGAGATGTTGGCGGTATTCAACTGCAGATCACCGACCGTATTGGTGATATTGCCGTTGGTATCGGCCAGCAGTGCCTGCAGACGCTGATTCTGCGAGTTGACGACAAAGCCCTGGTTGTCGACACCGAAGTTCCCCGCCCTGGTATAGACATTGACGCCGTTGTCGTTCAGCGTAAAGAATCCCTGTCCACTGATCGCCAGGTCGAGGTTGTTGTTGGTAAAGTTGATGTTCCCCTGCGTGAACTGCTGCTTGATCGCGGCAACCTTGACCCCGCTGCCGATGGTATTGGACGAGGAGCCCAGGCTGTTGGCCGGGTAGATATCGGCAAACTCTGTCCTTGATTTTTTGAACCCGACGGTACTGGCGTTGGCGATATTATGGCCCAGCACGCGCAACTCCGATGAAGCTGCATTGAGTCCACTTAGTGCGGTACGAAATGGCATATTCTCTCTCCCTCTGACTGCTCAGTTGACTACTTGACCTGTTTGATCTGGTTGAAACCGTAGCTGTTCTTCGAGACCGTGTTCAACAACAGGCCCTGTTGGCCGCTGCCGAAGGTCACACTCTCCACTTTTTCGGTCACCATGGTGCCAAGTGCGACCGGCTTGCCGTTGACCACGGCCTTGACCTGCAGACCGTACTGACCGGGCGCGACAGTCTGGCCCTTGTTGTCGGTACCATCCCAGGTGAACTTAGCCAGCCCCCTGGACTGCGGGCCGAGTTCGATCGTCTTGACCACCTGGTTGCTGAAATCGACGATATCGACCGTGACGCTGCTCGCACTGCTGTCGACCACCGCCGACGCTTCGATGGTCGCATCCTTGACCAGGTTGACCTTGCCGGATTCGACCAGGATCGAGCGGCCCACCAGTGACGAGGCCTGCAATGCCTGGTTGGATACCAGCGAGTTGGACAGGCTGGCAAACGAGTTCTGCAGGTCCTGGATACCCGACACGGTACCAAACTGTGCCATCTGCGAAATAAATTCACCATTCTCCAGCGGCTTGAACGGATCCTGGTTCTGAATCTGTGTGATCATCAGTTTCAAAAATTCCTGCTGCCCGAGCTTGCTCTTGCTCTTGGCCGCCGGCCTGGTCGAAAGCCCGAGGTTACGCAGTGTATCGGTGTTGATATCGGTCATCGTCTTATTGCCCCATACGCAGCGTCGCCAGCAACAGCTGCTTGGTCGTATTCATGATCTCGACATTACTCTGAAACGAACGCGAGGCCGACATCATGTTGGTCATTTCCTCGATCGCGTTGACGGTGGTTTTGAAGACATAGCCCTTTTTGTTCGCCAACGGATTACCCGGGTCGTAGATCCGCTGCGGCTCCTGGTTGCTGGTCACGATCGCCGAGACCCGGACACCGAGATTGGCCTCGCCCGGGTTCAACCGATCCATGATGGTCTGGAATACAGGCAGCCGCGGACGGTACACCTTGTCCGGCGAACTCGCGGTATTCCCTGAATTGGCCAGGTTACTGGCTACGGTATTCATCCGCACGGATTGTGCACTCATTCCTGCGCCGGCGATATTGAAAATCGAAAACAATGACATATTATTCACCCCTGAATGCACTGACGATGCTTTTGAACTTGCCGCTCAGAAAACGCAGCGAGGCCTGGTAACGTATGGCGTTCTCGGTATACATGGCGATCTCGGTCTGTGAATCGACGGTGTTGCCATCCAAGGACGGCTGCAACGGCACCCGGTACAACAGGTTTTCATCCGCCGTCATTTCTGTCGACACCTCGCTGAAGTGACCCTGCGCACTGGCTTCGAGCCTGACCGTCCCGTTGTCGCTGCCCTGGCTGTCTGCCACCTTGCGCAGTGTCGAACGGAAATCGATGTCGCGGGCCTTGTAGTTGGGTGTGTCGGCGTTGACGATGTTGGAAGCCAGAATACGTGAACGCTTGCCCAGCACATTCAACGCCTGTTGGTGTACTCCCAGTACCTTGTCGAAATCGATAAACATAATCACTCCGCAAAAAAGATCACACTGCGGGACAGAGCAAGCGACATGCCAGCGCTGAGCAAAAACCCTTTTGTTTCCTTTGGCTTAGGTCAACGCCGGTCGGCGGCGGAATGAATTTTTCGCGTATTTTCGGGGAGTTGAGACGATCAGCGTTGAAGTGTCAAAATGCAGGCAGGCTCTGCGGCGGAAAATAAAAAATTTCCGCCGGGAGAGTGGCTTGTGCGTGATAACCTTAGTTTTTTTGCAAACGGCAATGTTTGCCGCCCACGAAGGCAAAATGTGAACGGGTTGGCATTCCTGAGCACGTCAGCAACCCGTTCCTATGAAAAGGTATAGTGCGGCTTCTTTTTGATCTTATAGACCACCGTCCCATCGAGCTTGATCATTTCAAAGACATCGGTGATATTGGTCACCGATTCGGAGCCGCCGAGAAACAGGTAGCCGCCGGGATTCAACGTATGTGCGATCCGCTCGAGAATGTCACGCTTCGACTCTTCAGAAAAATAGATCAGCACGTTACGGCAGAACACCACGTCGAAGCGCCCAAGCAGGGCATAGCTCTTCAGCAGGTTCAACTCCCTGAACTGAATCCGGTCACGCACAGACTGGGTGACCCGCATCCCCTCCGGGGTGCGTTCGAAATACCGCCGCCTGCGTTCCTCTGACAGACCGCGCGCGAGACTAGGCTCGTCATAGACTCCACGGCTGGCGGCACTCAGTATCGCCGGCGAAATATCGGTGGCGATAATCTCCACCTCCTGGGTCAAAAGCCCCGGGTTGAACATCTGGAACTCATGCACGGTCATGCTGATCGAGTAGGGTTCCTGGCCCGAGGAACAGGCTGCAGACCAGATGCGCAAGCGCTTCGTCTCCTGCCTGGCGAGTTCGGGCAGTATTTTCGTGCGTAATGCCTCGAACGGCATCCGGTCACGAAACCACGAGGTTTCGTTGGTAGTCATCGCCTCGATCACACGCTCACGCAGTCCACGAATCCTGCCGGCCTTCATCTCGTGCATCAAGTCCGTCAACGTGCCAAGCTTGAATTCACTCAACACCTTCTTCATACGGCTGGAGACCAGGTACTGCTTGTTTTCGCCTAAGACGATTCCACAAGCCTGCTCCAGGAACTCCCTGAACCCTCTGTACTCCAGTTCACCTACGGAACTGGAAGCGACGTCGGTCTTTCTTTTTGGCTCTAGCATCTTTTCGCTTTATCCTGATTATTCATTCTGAAGTAATGATCCCGGTCCCACGACCCCAGAAACACCTCG
>JALUUZ010000413.1 GCA_027021095.1 Gammaproteobacteria bacterium | reverse complement strand
TGCCTTGGTGTTGGTGCGTACAACGCACCCTACCTCGTCGTGACGGTGTGCGCAGCACACCAAAGGATTTACGGTTAAAAAATGTCATGCTCCAAAGTAGGGTGCGTTGTACGCACCACACGTTATACGCACCACCACGGGTTAGAAGAATACCCCTACCGGCAGCACTGCCTGCACTGCTTCTGCGATCGCCGCAAAACACGGTTCACGGTAGCTGCCTTTGCGGTACAGCAGCCCGATTCGGCGTGCCGGCTTTGGATCGCTGAACTCGAGATAACGCACCTGTTCGCGCCTGGCGGAGCGTGACGGCACTGCCAGTTCGGGGATCAGGGTCATGCCCATGCCTTCGGCTACCATGTGCCGCAGTGTCTCCAGGCTGGTCGCCTGAAAATGGGACTGTACCGTCGCCTTCGCCCGGCTGCAGACATCGAGCACCTGGCCGCGCAGGCAATGCCCCTCCTCCAACAACAACATCGGCCGGCCGCGGATGTCCGCCAGTGTCACCGACTTGTTCTTGACCAGCCCGTGATCTTTCCTTACCGCCAGCCGGAAGGGCTCCCGAAACAACTGGATCTGGCTGCACCCCCTGGCCTCGACCGGCAGTGCCAGCAACAGCAGATCCAGGTCCGCCTGGCACAGCTTCTGCACCAGTGTCGCGGTCTGGTATTCGTACAGCCAGAACCTGAGTTTTGTAAACCGCTTGTTCAGCGCCGGGATGATCAACGGCAACAGGTACGGCGCCAGCGTCGGGATGATCCCCAGGTGCAGCTCGCCACTCATCGGCTCCTCGAAGGCATTGGCCATCTCGCGGATCTGGCGCACCCCGGCCAGCACCTCGCGCGCCTGCTGTGCGATCTTGAGCCCGGCCGCCGTCATGTTGACCTGGCGGTTGTTACGTTCTACCAGCACGACCCCGAGTTCCTGCTCGAGCTTCTTCAGCTGTCCGCTCAACGTCGGCTGACTGACGAAACAGCGCGCCGCGGCCTTGTGGAAGTGACGCTCGTCAGCGAGCGCCACCAGGTATTCCAGTTCCCGTAGATTCATCGGTGATGTTCCCTTTTATCGGGTTCGGGATATCTGCGCAGCACCCGACATGCTATAATACAATTGATAGACATTAACTATCATTATAATAGTTTTAAACGATTTTACCAATCAACTGGTATGGCCGATACTTGTTTGCAAGCTGCCCTGCGATGGCAAGCCCGCCGGCATGTCTCGCAGGCTATTACATCAATCTCTACCTAAGAGGAATCTATCATGCAGAATCGAGAAGGCCAGCCAGTACCGAAAACCGTGTTTCATACCCGTGAAGGACATCAATGGGTCGACCTGCACAGCGATGAGCTGTTTGCCGGTAAAACGGTAATCGTGTTCGCACTGCCGGGTGCGTTTACACCGACCTGCTCGTCGACCCATGTGCCACGCTACAACCAGCTGGCGCCGGTGTTCAAACACCACGGGATCGATGAAATCTTTTGCGTGTCAGTCAACGACACCTTTGTAATGAACGCCTGGCAGGCTGAACAGAAGGCTCACAACCTGCGCTTTCTGGCCGACGGCAACGGCGAATTCAGCGCCGCGATGGGGATGCTGGTCGACAAGAGCGAACTCGGTTTCGGTAAGCGTTCCTGGCGCTACTCGATGCTGGTCAAAGACGGCATCATCGAAAAGATGTTTATCGAGGCCGATGTCCCCGGCGACCCGTTCGAAGTCTCTGATGCCGACACCATGCTGGCTTACCTTGCGCCTGACAGTGCGAAACCAAAAGACGTGACCCTGCTGACCCGTCCCGGCTGTGAATACTGCGCACGAGCCAAGCAGATGCTCACGGATGCCGGG
>JALUUZ010000412.1 GCA_027021095.1 Gammaproteobacteria bacterium | reverse complement strand
TCGTGTCCGGCCAGGGCCGCTATATCGCTGTCGACTTCGGCATCATGGGCACGCTGACACGCGAAGATCAGCGCTACCTGGCTGAGAACTTCGTTGCCTTTTTCAACCGCGACTACCGCCGGGTCGCTGAACTGCATGTCGAGTCCGGCTGGGTGTCTGAAAACATACGCCTCGATGAATTCGAAGCCGAGATCCGTTCGGTGTGTGAACCGAACTTCAACAAGCCGCTGAAAGAGATTTCTTTCGGTGTAGTGCTGATGCGGCTGTTCGATACCGCACGGCGATTCAATATCCAGGTCCAGCCACAGCTGGTGCTGCTGCAAAAGACACTGCTCAATATCGAAGGACTGGGACGGCAGCTCTATCCAGACCTGGACCTGTGGAAGACCGCCAAGCCGTTTCTCGAGGCATGGATGCACGAACAACTCGGCATCAAGAGCTTTATCCGCCAGTTGAAAAAGGAACTGCCGCACATCATCGAAAAAACGCCAGAGCTGCCGATGCTGCTGCACGACTACCTGCACCAGCACAACAGCGGCAAGGCCGGACGCGGCCTGCAGAAGGGCGAACTGGAGAAAATCACCAATAGCCTGCGCGCCTCGCGCCGGCAGCTGCAACGCTCGCTGCTCGGCGCCACGGCAGTCGTGGTCACCAGCCTGGTATTGCTCAGCGGCAAATTGACCGGGCATGCGGAAATTTTCGCGTACCTGGTCGGTATCCTCGGGGTCTGCCTGCTGGTCGTCCCGCCGGGGGCTGACTGACATGTCCGCCGGCGACTGCCCCGTTACGCTCAAACCCTGTCCACACCGCCCTAACTGTGTCAGCAGCCTGGCCACGAACCACCGCCAGGCGATCGCACCAATCCATTTTGACGGGGTCTTTGCGTCGCCGGAAACAGGGTTCCAACAGCTGGCGCGGCTGCTCGATGAGCTGCCCGGCATCACCGTCGTCCAGCACCGCGGACTGTACCTGCATGCAGAATGCCGCTCACCGGTATTCCGCTTTGTCGACGATCTTGAATTCTGCTGGGACGCCAGCCGGCAGGCCTGCCAGGTGCGCAGTGCATCGAGGACCGGGTACTATGACTTCGGCGTCAACCGCCGGCGTGTCGAACGTATCCGCCGCTTGCTGCAGGCCGATGCCGGCTGAGTCCGCTGTTTGCGCCGAAACCGTTGTTTGGGCTATGATTGTGCCTGGCTGACAACGGGCACAGGCAATGAAAAAAATTGGTTTACTCTTTGCGATCGTCATCTTGTTGGTGGGCAGCTACCTGACCTGGAGCTACCAGAAACTGGCGTCGGTCCCGCTCGAAAAGGTGATTATCGAGGTGATCACCGACAGGAACTTCAAGTTTATCCCGGCATTCGTCGCCAAGCGCTACCTCGACTGGGCCAGTATCGACGTCAACGGCACGCTGGACCGCTCACCGACACCGTACCTGAACTTCAGCCTGTTCGGCTACCGTAAGGTCGAAGGCAGCAAGACCACCACCGAAAACAGGAAAAAACGGCTCAACAACATCAAGGTGCTCGACATTGCCCAGTTGCTGATCGACAAGGGCGCCAATGTCGATTCGATCGACCCCAAAACAGGTTGGGCGCCGCTGCATGAAGCGATCCTGCTGAACCAGCCGGAAGTCGCCAGGTTCCTGATCAAAAACGCGGCCAACCCAAAAGTCAAGATCGCAATGCCAAGCAGCAAATACCATGGGCTCGATGCACTCGGTTTCGCCCGGCGGATGGCGGAGGAAACCGAAAACGAAGACTATACTGAAATCATCAAACTGATCAGCGCCTACTATCAGAAATTCAACGACCACAAGGTTGACGGCAAGTTGAAAGCC
>JALUUZ010000411.1 GCA_027021095.1 Gammaproteobacteria bacterium | reverse complement strand
CCTATGCCAACCTGATCTTGGTGGCCAACCGCATGCTCAGCGAAATGGAGATCGGCGAAGAACTGAGTGATCAACTGCCCCAGTCGGTGCTCAGTGCGTTGGGATTGGAGGAAGACAGGGCCCGCGAAATCTATGAGAGCCTGATGAGTTCCGGTCAGGGCCTGGACTACATGGCAGTGCAGATGGCAGCTTAGCCCGCCTTTTTCACCACCGTCTTGCCGTGCACGGTGGTGGGAAACCCGCGCTGGCCCACCGCGGAGGCCGGCTTTCCTGTATCGGTACGTAATTGTTTCTTGAACAGTAAATTGATAATAAGCTAAACTGGCCCCGGCATTGAAGGTTCCGCACAGTGGCGCAGCCTTTACTTTCTAAGTATGAACAGGAAACCAGGTTGGTGATGACGCAGGCAGTGGTGCAGAACGGGTTGTTGTCGATCGCGGATGTCCGTCTTTCCCCCAATCATGATCAGCGCCCGGTACAAACCGTGATCAGCTTGATCGTCGTTCATTGTATCAGTCTGCCCCCCGGGCAGTTTGGCGGTGAATGGATCGACAGGCTTTTTATGAACCGGATTCGAGGTGACGAGCACCAGAGTTTCGCTGATCTGAAAGGGCTCAGGGTGTCCAGTCACCTGCTGATCCGCCGTGACGGTCAGGTCGTGCAGTATGTGCCGTTTCATCTGCGTGCCTGGCATGCCGGCGTGTCGAGTTTCGAGGGTGTGGAAAAATGCAATGACTATTCGATCGGCATAGAGCTCGAAGGGGCGGACGAGGTTGCCTACGAGCCGGTGCAGTACCAAAGGCTGGCTGCAGCCGTGACTGCGTTGATGAAGAGCTACCCGCAGATCACCCCGCAACGGATCGTCGGGCACAGCGATATAGCACCAGGCAGGAAAACAGACCCAGGTCCTGCTTTCGACTGGGAACTGTTTCGCAGGCACCTGGATTAAGAGATCAGACAGCAATCGATAGAACGATAACGGGAAACGGTAATGATATTTATAGCCATTGTGATCGGCCTGGCCCTGGAACTGCTGGTCGACCATCCACAACGTGTGCGCAATATGCGCTGGCTCGACGGCTATGGCCGCTGGGTTGTCGGCCTGTTTGGCGAGTCACGGCTGTGGAACGGTCCGGTGGGTGTGCTCAGCGTGCTGGCACTGCCCCTTCTGCTGCTGTGGATCATCCAGGCCAGCGCCGGGTTTACCACGCTGTGGCTCGGTTTTTTTGGCGTGTTGCTTGGGGTGTTGTTGTTACTCTATTGTTTGCGTTACCGTGCACTGGACAAGGCGGTCGAGGCGCTGCAGGCCGACGAGACGGAAGCCTTGTCGCGGCTCAAGGATCAGCAGGTACTGCATGAGCTTGGTCTCGATGGCCAGGCCCAGTCGGAGCAGCGCTATACGTTGATGGCAAGGGAAATCGTGGTACAGGCCAATGAGCGCCTGTTCGCGGTGTTGTTCTGGTTCGTGCTGCTTGGCCCGGCGGGTGCATTGTTGTTCCGGATGAGCTGGTACCTTGCGCAGCATGCGCCGTCCGGCCAGGCTGCCGCCGGAACGGAAACAGGCGCCGAATCCTGCGGCGAGGATTCATTTGCGCGCGCCGCGCACAAGCTGTTCGGGATTCTGTCGTGGGTGCCGGCTAGATTGACATGCCTGGTCTATGCCTTGGCGGGTGGTTTCGAGGAGGCGTTCAGCCGCTGGAAAGAGCCCGGTCTCACTGGTCCCGGTGATCTTTGTCACAGTAACGAGCGGATACTGGAAAATGTCGGCCTGGGAGCGATGCATTTACAGCGTTACGAGATCGGGGTGGTGCATGAGGCCGGCGGCGATGGACAGGAGCAGCCTGC
>JALUUZ010000410.1 GCA_027021095.1 Gammaproteobacteria bacterium | reverse complement strand
GGCCTTGACATCCACCCCGATGATCTCGGTGGGAAAACTGTAGAAACGCGTAAACAAGCGGTCGACCGGCCCGGGAATCCGAAACCGGCTGTCGTTCAATGCGCTGTAGAGCTTACCTGCCTTGTCTTGGAATGAAATCTGCTGTACCGGCGGAAAATCCTTGCTGTACTTCTTCACCAGCTGCGACAGCCCGGACTCGGTCTGCTCGGTATTCTTACGGACTTCCTTTTCCATCACCGCAAGCACGACCTCAGCAGCCTGCAGCTGCAACGCCCGCATCGCTTCGAACTGCTTGACCAGGTACCAGTGAGCACCCAACACCAGCGCCACCGCACCTGCCAGCCCAAAGGTCATGATATACCGCCAAGTCACTCCATGACCACGATACCGTCCCCCATCAATGATCGTTTCCGTCATTGCGCCCACTCTGATTAGTTATTATCGATACCTTAGCGTATTATTCAGCATCAGCGAATATGAATACAGCACTATTGAACCAATTTTATCGCATTTTATTGAGACAGCTCACAATTTTTGGAAAAAAACGGCAAAAAATCCTGTGCCGGCGGGGTTTTGGTGTGCTCGGCGTGTGGTGTGCATGGTGGGTGGTGTGCATGGTGGGTGGTGTGCATGGTGGGTGGTGTGCATGATGGGTGGTGTGCATGATGGGTGGTGCGTACAACGCACCCTACTTTGGCGCATAATGTTTTCTTGCTGTAAATCCTTTGGTGTGCTTCGCACACCATCACGATGGATCGGGGTGCATCGTATTTACCAACGTCACGACAAATCGAACGGTATCACGTGGTGATTCTTCCAAACACGATGTTTTCTTGCTGTAAATCCTTTGGCATGCGAAACATACGTCACGAGGTAGGGTGCGTTGTACGCACCAACGTCACGACAAATCACATCGTATCACGTGGCGACCCTTCCACACACGATATTTCCTTGCCGCAAGATCAAATCTTGTTGCTCAAATGGTCGGCCAGGCGGCGCATTGCCGGTGACGCCTCGTCCTTGCGCAGATGCACGTTCAGTATCGACGCTGACTCTGTCTCCGCCAGCGCGCTGCGCAGCGCACTGTCGAACTCCTGCTCATTATGAATTTCGTATCCCTGCAACGGGCCGAACACTCGCCCGAGCTCGTGAAAATGCCACGTCATGATATCGTTGAACGGCCCTTCGAGAATAAAACGTTCGGTACTGTAGCCCGCATTGTTGAGAACGATCACCACCGGATTGAACCCGAACCTTACCAGCGTCGACAGTTCGGTCCCGGTCATCTGAAATGCGCCATCGCCCACCAGGACGAGACAGCGGTGCTGTGACGACGCACAGTGCACGCCCAATGCGGCAGGCACGGCAAAGCCCATACTGGTGTAATACGCCGAGGCGAGAAACTGGTTGCGCTTATGCACCCGCAGATCGATCGCCGCAAACAGGCAGTCACCGACATCGCAGACCACCGTCAACTCAGGCGTCAGCAGCGTGTTGATCCGGCCGATCATGCGCTCGACGCTGATCGGCCGGCCGGCTCGAGGAAAATCTTCGGCACTGGCCCCAGGACTCTGCGCTGCCACAGGCCGTGACCGCGGTGTCACTTGCGCACTCAAGCTGGTGATAAAATCGACCAGCCGCACATGCTGATAACGGTGATGGCGGATAAACACATCGTCATGGCTGGCGCGCACGATACGATAAGGATCGAGCCGCGCAGTATAGATTCCCAGGTCGACATCGTTGAAACGCACACCAAGGATCAATGCCAGGTCGGCATTCTCGATCGTCTGCTTGGCCACCACACTGCCCATCGCCCCTTCATACACGCCCAGGTAGGCCGGATGCCGT
>JALUUZ010000409.1 GCA_027021095.1 Gammaproteobacteria bacterium | reverse complement strand
CGGTGAAGAAATAAGTCTTGTCGATCTGCCGGAGGAGCCGGTGTCGTTGTATGACGGCGATTACCTGTTGCTTGCCAGCGACGGGTTGCAGAGTGTTCCCGAGCAGGAAGTGTGTGAGATCATCCGTACCGGCGCGGAGGCATCGATGGAAGACCTGACTACCGAGCTGATCGTGGCGGTCAAGGACAAGGGCGTCGGGAACCAGGACAATACGTCGTTGATCCTGTATTGTCATGAATATCCGAACAGTGTGAACGTGCCGATCAGCGACAGCGAGAGCGAGCCGACAGTGATTATACGAAGGTAGGGTAATGAGAGTGGATGTGCGTAGGGTTGCATGGTTTGCCGCAGTGTTTTTGCTGCTGACGGCGGCGGCACCGCTCATGGCGGACCGGTGGGTGCCGTCGGTGGTGGTCTCGGCCCAAGCCCGGACTGTGCATCACCCTTCCACTGCGTCCTGGTTCCGCCTGGCGATGAACAGTCGCGGGACATCCGGGCAGCGGCCGCAGCGCTTTGTGCCCGTGGCGCGGGCTGACAAGTACCCGCAGGCTTACCTTGAACAGCGTCTGCGTGAGTCGCAGCGGAACCTGCGCTGGATCCTGTGGGCGGTGTTGGCGTTGGTGGTGTTGTTGCTCGTCAGCATGGTCACGGTCATGTACAGAAAAAGAGGCTCATTGAAACAGGTGGAGGACGAAAAAGACGCTGCGATGATCGCGATGCAGGAGTCGCAGATCGAACTGGAAAAATTCCGCGCTTCGCAAAAACGCAAAAAGACCACGCCGGACCTGCTGCTGGAGGGCGAGACCCCGGAAGGTGAGATGATCGCCATCAAGCTGGCCGGCGAGTTGCTGGGCAGAAAGGAAGGCCTGATCGTCGGGCGTAACCCGGCGATGAGCACCTACATTCTCGACCATCCCGAAGTCTCGCGCCGGCATTTTCGCCTGGTGGCCGTCTCGGACCAGTTGATGATCGAGGATTTGGGGTCGACCAACGGGGTCAGCCTGGATGGGCAGCCGATCGCCGCCAATCAACTCGAGGTATTGATGCCGGGGACGGAGATCTCGCTCGGTGATCTTACATTGTATCTACGCAAGGCCGGTTGAGTGGAGTACACGATGAGTCCATGTCGTCTGCGCCGGTTGTTGCGTCTGCTTGCGTTGCTGTCGTTGTGTTCGCTCATGTTTCCCGCCGGCGCGATCGATGTGCGGAAAGTCGTGCGTATCGAACTGCTGGGCAAGGTCAGTATCGTCAGCCTGGATAAGAGCCGAAAAGCTGAAAAACGCATGGTGCTCGGAAGCGGCAGCGGCGTGATCGTTTCGCGCCAGGGACATATTCTCACCAACCGGCATGTCATTACTTATCCCGGCAAGAAAGTGCTGCAGGTCGGCAATGTGTCGTACCGGGTTTCGTTGGTCGGTCCGTTGGAGTACCGTGTTATTTCCGATTCTATTCCGGGTAAGATCAAATCGGCCCGGCTGGTTGGCAAGCCATCGGCCCGCTTGGACCTTGCGATCCTGCAGGCCGAGTCGTTGCGCGTCCCGCCTGCGAAGCTGGCGGCGGTACCGCCTGGCCAGGGAGAGACGGTCTATGCAGTCGGTTACCCGGCAGACGCGGATGCGGTGCTGGGTGAGACACGGCAGGTGTCCAGCAGCAGGGTGTCAGGGGCAACCGTGACCCGCGGAGTACTCGGGCGCTTGATCAAGGGCACTTGGTCGAGACAACAGGACCAGTTCATGGTGATCCAGCATGATGCGACGATCCGGCCCGGCAACAGCGGCGGCCCGCTGCTGGATGCCTGCGGCCGGGTCGTGGGGATCAATACGCTGGTTGCAGTCTATGGCATCAAGGGTGTCGAGATCCA
>JALUUZ010000408.1 GCA_027021095.1 Gammaproteobacteria bacterium | reverse complement strand
GAACAGGCAGGCCGCCTGGTCGACACTGATGGGTTTGGGCAGCCGGCGCCTGGACTTGGGCGCCTGCAGGCCGCTGGCCGGATTGGCGCGGCACAGCCTATGTTCGACCAGGTAGTCGAAAAAACCGCGCAGTGTACTCAGATGCCGTTGCAGAGAATTGGCCGACAGGCCGTGCTGCCGGTGCAGTAATGCCAGGTAGGCACGCAGTTCCTCGGAGGTGACCAGGTGCCAGCCGGCGGGCCTTGCATGCTGCAGGTAACTACACAACGAGTCCAGGTCATGGCGGTAGCTTGCAATGGTGTTGGCGGCGAGTTGTTTTTCGGTGACCAGGGATTGAAGGTAGTCGGCGACCGTCTGCTGCAGCGCCGGCTCCATCTCCTCTGCCATGACGGTATGCCGGCTCTACAGCTTGTCCTGCAATGCGCTGCCCAGCAGTTCGGACAGGATCACGAGGTAAGAGGCATCCTTGCTGGCGCTGAAGCGCCTGCGGTCGCGGCTGCCGATGGCGACGAAACCGTATTCGGCCCGGCGGCCGATCGGGATCAGCGCGGTAGACTGGATTGTCGGCGCCTGTTTCGCAAACAGGAATTCGAGTTGCGGGGCGGCGAGACGCCCGCACAAAGGACGTTTGGCTTTAAAGAAGCTGTCGAATGCGGCCAGTCTCGGATCGTCCCGTGTGATGGCGGCGTCAGCGTAGTTTACCGGCGCTTTGTTGCCGGGGTCAAAGAACCGGATCGAGACGGCGTCGGCTTCGAAGTCGTCATACATGGATTCCTCGATCACCATCAAGGTATCATCGAGCGAGGAAACCCGGATCAGGGCGCCGGCGAGGTGGAACATGCGGTCATTGATCTTGTCGTTGTTGCGCGCAGCGGAAATCATTTCCTTCAGCTTTTGATTGAGCTTTTCATTTTTGTTGCGCAGGACCTTTACCTGGTATTCGATCAGCGACACGGCACCACCGGTCGGGTGCGGTATATCCAGCGTTGCCAGCAGGCTTGTGTGCTCGGTAAAGAATCCCGGGTTCGCGCGCAGAAAATCAACCACGGCCTCTTCCGAAACTTCATCCAGCGCAATATCGTTTTTTTGTATGCTCATAGTGTGATCTGTCCTTCGTAGACTGTTGTTGCCGGCCCTGTCATCATCACAGGTTTACCCTCTCCCGGCCAACCGATGACCAGGCTTCCGCCGCGCAGGTTGACCTTTACTTTTTGTGCCAGTCTGCCAAGCTGCCGGCCGATGACTGCTGCAGCACACGCGCCGGTGCCGCAGGCCATGGTTTCTCCAGAACCCCGCTCATAGACCCGCAGGTTGATTTCCCCCGGCCCAAGGATTTCCATAAAGCCGACATTGACACGCTCAGGGAACCGTGGATGATTTTCAATTTTTGGTCCCAGTACTTCTACCGCGGCACGTTGACAGTCATCAACCACTGTCACTGCGTGTGGATTGCCGACTGAAACGACCGACAGCGTAACCACCTGACCGTCGATATCCAGATTATAACTGCTAGATTGGGTTTTTGCCTCAAATGGTACTTTTTCGGGTGAAAATTCCGGAACTCCCATCTCGACCGTGACCTGCCCGTCTTGCTCGAGCTGCAGCCCGATCACGCCGGACTTGGTGGAGACTCTAATAAAATCTTTATTTATCAGTGATTTATCTGTAACGAACCGGGCAAAGCAGCGGGCGCCGTTGCCGCACTGCTCGACTTCACCGCCGTCGGCGTTGAAAATCCGGTAGCTGAAGTCAGTGTCGGGGACCACCGGCGGCCCAACCAGCAACACCTGGTCGCAGCCGACCCCGAAGTGCCGGTCGGCCAGAAACCGTAGTTGCGCCGCGGACAGCTCGAGCGGGCGGACGGTC
>JALUUZ010000407.1 GCA_027021095.1 Gammaproteobacteria bacterium | reverse complement strand
ACCTGGCGAAACTTGCGATAGATGTTGCTGATCAGATCCAGATAACTGACCAGCGTGCGCAATTTCGATGTCGATCCCAGATCGAGCTTGACCCCTTCGTTGATGTCGAGAGGCTGATCATAATTGTCGGCCTGAATCCGTACCGCGTTACCTTTGGGCGTTTTCTCAAACAAGGTCAGGCTGTAGATGACTTTTTTCAGGTCATTGTCTTCTTTCAGCAACCGGTGTCCGATGAGACCGTGCGCTCTGGCGCTGTCAAGATTGCCGAAACTGACCAGTTTTTCGGTAACTGCACCCTGGATCTTGTTGTCGATTGTGGCCGTGACGGAAAGGTCGAGGCGGTCCAGATCGTAGAGTTGACGCACCTTGAGCAGACGCAGCAGGTCTGTGCGTATGGCATTGACCGCTTTTTGATTGACAAACGACGGCTGTTCAGCCAGCGATGCGTCGGAGCGGAATTCCAGCGGGACCGACTGGACCACCTCTTTGAACCGGTGGGAAATAATCCCGTCGCGTGCGAGCAGATCCAGATAAAAATCGGTGAGCTGCTCGAGCTGTCGGGGATTGGCAAGATAATAGGAGGGCCGGCGCTGGGCGAGAAAAAGACTTAAAACTTGCTTGTAAATCCGGGCTTTGTCGATTTCCTTGCGGCTTCCTGCTTCAAAATCAGTGCTCAATAGATAATCGGCGTCCCAGAACTCGGTTCCGTACCAGGCCCACAGGCCGTCACCGATACCGTTGACCTCACCGTAGTGCCGGCGGGCGGCAAGAGGAACCGTATTGACATAATCACGAACGACCCGCCGACGTGATTCGATGGTCTGTTCACCGTCCAGATAGGCGCGTAACGTCGCCGACATCATCTGGCGGAATTTTTCGCTTGCATTACGTGTGATGCCATGCTCCGAATGCCGGTATTTTTCCAGTTGCGTTGCCAATGTGCTGGCGCCGGCCCGTTTCTTGTCGCGCGCAAACAACGCGTTCAGCAAGGCATCGCCGGAGACCTTGAAAAGCCGGTCCCACTCCACAGCAGGATTGCGCTCCGGATATTCATTGCTGAGCAGGTCGCGGTTTTCGATATATAACAGCGTGTCGACAACGAGTTTGGGAATCGAATCGAAATACATATAACCGCGTTCCGGGAACTTGCGGGAAAACAAGCGTGCACCGCGACGGTCATGGATTTCAATACCAGCCTGGGTCTTTTCCTTGTAAATCGGGAACAGTCCACTGTCGACGAGCTGACGCATGCGTGCAGACATGCGGGCCTGGGCAGTCACTCTGAAACCGTTTTGCGTCAATGCAGCAATAAAGTGGGGAAGTTGAACATAGCCGAGACGTTTGTCAAAAGGCCCGTACCGGGGAAAGTAGGCATCGGCATTCGGCCCGGGCTCGACACGGAACTTCAGGTCACGGGCGATTTCATGAAAATACTGAGCCTGTGATGATGAACTGTACATTTCATGCATCACCAGTGTCAGCACGAAACTGATGATGATCAGCCCTGTCGAGCTGAGGATCATACCCTTGGAACGCCAACGTGGGAAAGGCGTTGCGCCGGGTTTGTTTCGCGAGGAAGCTTTCATAAGCGGGCCGAAATTGCAATCAACGGCTGTAAACAGCCTGCTACGTCAAGGTAAAGGTGTGTTTAGAGCCCCTGCGCCGCTCCCTCCTGCCCGGAGAGATTGATTGATGCCGCGCAGCAAACTTTATTAGACCTGTGTCGGCGATACGCTTGGTTGGTATGGCTGTAGCGCGCAGCCCGACACGAATCAGCTTCCAGCTGGGGATGTTGTTAGGAATAGAAATACGCCCAATACATATAATAGTGACCCACGCCGAAACTTATTGCAATAGTTAAGTGAA
>JALUUZ010000406.1 GCA_027021095.1 Gammaproteobacteria bacterium | reverse complement strand
TGCATACTCCTGTTTTTCGGTCAGCGCCGGTGCATCATGACGTGAAGACCGCGACCTCCTGCTCGATGGCCGCTGCGCACCGGTGCTCTGCTCTTGCATGACACGCGACGACAGGCGCTGTTTCGAGCGGCGCAGAAACTCGCGGCGCTGCGCCTCCGACGGGATCGAGTCGGCCAGCTCCTTGATCAACAGGTTGCTGTCCGTATTCTTCTCTGCCGCCTGCTGCACCAGCAGCTTGGCCAGCGGCCCGAGGTATTTGGCCAATTCGCTTTCCATCTCCTTCAGGTAGACCGGGTCCCAGGCAAGCCCGTGCGGGTCGCTGATCACCACCGTGGTCTCACTGTCCATCTTGCTGATGATCGTGCGTGCCTTTTCCGCCTCGACCGTATCCGCCGCGGTCAGCTCCTCGATCACATCCTCGACGCACTGCGGGCGTTCCTCGATACTGACCGCGAGCATCCAGTCGACGACCAGCAGAAACGGCTTGGTGTACTGGCCGCTGCACAGCTCGGTCACCGGCTGCAACGGGTCGGGATCTCCAGACTGGTAGGCGACATAGCGGTCGGTCGCCGGTGCCGGCATCCGCTTGGTGAGGCAGTTGTACAGGCTGGCCCCGACGCCGTAGAGGTCGGTCCAGGGGCCCTGTGGCTCATGGCTGTTGTATTGTTCGAACGGTGCAAAGCCCGGGCTGACGATATTGGTCACCGCGCGTGAATGGACCCCCAGCGCCTGGCGTGCCGCGCCGAAATCGAGCAGCACCGGGGTACCGGTATGGCGCAGGTAGATGTTGCTGGGCTTGATATCCCGGTGCAGGATCTCCTTTGCGTGAATGCTGCGTAAGCCGTTGAGTATCGGCAGAAAAATATGCAGCAGGTCTTCCTCGCTGAGCTTGCTGTTCTTTTTCAGGTAATGGCTGAGCGGCTCGCCGTCTTCATAGTCCATGACGATATACGCCGTACCGTTCAGCTCCAGAAAACGGATAACGCGAATAATATTGGGGTCTTTGAACTTGGCCAGGGTCCGGGCCTCGTCCAGGAAGCGGTTCAGTCCGTACTGGTAGACGCTGATATCGTCTTCAGAACGGGGAATCACCATCGAACCGTCACTGACCCGCATCGCCAGGTCGCCGGGCAGATACTCCTTGATCGCGACATCGCACTCGAGGCTGTGGTCATAGCCCTTGTAAGTGATACCAAAACCACCAATCCCAAGTACGTTCCCAATCTCGAAGTTCTCCAGGCGGGTGCCTGGCGGCAGTGTTTGCTGCGAGACCATACAGGTAGTGCGTTCCTCGGTTCCGGGTTGATAAAGAATCCTGCTTAACACTCCGCGCCCGGCACGATCAGGCATAGATTCCGGGCCACGTAGCCCTATTTTAGCAGCTTTCTTCGGGATCGTTAGTGGTGCGGCTGGTGTAAAAGGATCACCACATGGTATTGTTGAATTTGTCTTAGCGTTGGTGCGTACAACGCACCCCACCATCAAAACCCTTCCTGGTCGAGCTCCGTCCGTGCCTTGACCGCTTCCCTGCGGCCCTGCAGCAACCACAACACGCCCGCCGGCAGACTGGCAACGACGACCAGGAAGCCGAACAGAATCGATACCGCAACCGACGCGGACTCACTGACCCCCAGGTACTGAAATGCGGTAAACATCGCGACCTCGCGTATTCCCCACCCGGCGACACTGATCGGCAGGTACGCGAACAGAACTACTGGAAAACTCATCAACAGTACGTGGACCAGGTTGACACTGCTGTCCAACGACACCAGCAGCAGGTAAAACATCAGGCAGGTCAACAGGTGAATGGCAAAAGACAACGACAGAATCACGGCCAGCCTGCCGCGGTGGGCGAACAGCCGCTGCAGGT
>JALUUZ010000405.1 GCA_027021095.1 Gammaproteobacteria bacterium | reverse complement strand
GGTCAGTGCCGCGGTTTCCTGCGCATAGTCTGCGTCCTGGATCCGTGAACGCGCAGCGCTCAGGTTTTCCGCGGTGGTGTTCAGGCTCGAGATCGTCGACTCAAACCGGCTCTGTACAGAACCCAGGTTCGCGCGGATGCTGCTGATCTGGTCGAGTGCGCCGTCGATCAGGTCGATTGCAGCGTTGGCGCCTGCGACCGAGGACAGATTGACAGTGCTGATCGCATTGAGCGTGGACGAAGCAGTCGCCAGGCCGGCCTTGGCTGCGTTGTTACCACCGATCTGGAACGACTTGGACGAGGTAAGCGAAATCACTCCCCGTGTAGTACTGGCAGTGTAGGCACCATCCGCTGCGGTACCATTGGAGTTTGCAGTTGAAGTCAGATCCTCTGCAACACCGGCACTTCCTGAAAAGGTCCCGTCTACATCCGCATTACCTGTAGAACCGAGCGCATCGGCTGTGACCACAACAATTCCATTTGCCGGGTTGGTTGCCTGAATGTTGGTCTCGACCGCAGTATAAGCGGTATTGATCGCGTTGAACAGGTTAGTGGCCACCGCGTTAGCGTCAGCGGCTGCCAGGCTGACACCGCGTGTACCGGAGCCGTCTGCGTTAAAGGTAAAGGCAACGTTGGAAAAGCTCAAGGTATCGCCAACGGCAATACCTGCACCATCCACCCCATTCAATGAACCAGCACCGTTGGAATCAACCGTGATCTTGTTTCCTGTATCCTGACCTTCGGTGGCAGCAGTCTGTGTATCAGTACTACTGACGATATTTGACGTAATCGTCACTAATCCATTGGTAGTATTGCTACCGTTGTTAGTGACAGTGACCCCGCCATTCAGGGTAGTATTGGCTTGTATGGCACTAGTAACATTGCCCAGCGTCGTAGCGAGATCCGAACCGATTTCAATGCCGACATCACTAGTACCGCTATAGGTACCGGTATAGAACTCGTAAGACACTCCGCCCACAGTGAACCCGTCACCTGTCGTCAGCGAGTTGTCCGCAAACTGTATCTCCGAAACACTCTTTGTTCCTGTGATAGTGTACTCCGCCTGGGCCGCCGCAGTTGATCCCGACAACTCGAGGCCAGAAGCATTCTCGACATTCGATGCACCAGCCGCACCGTTATTGGTAGTAATCACGATGTCTTTACCAGTCGCTGACGTCAGCGTCAACGCGCCTGTCACCGAGTTGGCTGTCGCAGTAACCCCGGTCACATTCGATACATTGTTGATAGCCGTTGCAATCTTCGCCCCCTGTGTGGCAACGTTCAGGTCCCCTGATACCGCACCGACATTGGTACCATTGATCACCAGGTCACCGGAAACCAGTGCTGTGTCCCGGCGCAACAGGTTTGCACTGGGATTCAATGTCGTCGTCGCAGTTGCGGTAACGCCTGTCTGGTTGGAAACGGAATTGATCGCATTGGTAATATCCTCCGCAGAGCCGGTGGTCGAAGTCCCGACATCAACACCATTGATCGTCAAATCGCCCGCAGCCAGCGCCGAACCGGTCACTGCCGTTGCAGTGTTGTTGTACTGGTAGGCACCCAAGGCCGTAGTACGCGCATCACCAACACTGACCGAAATCGTCTGGTTGGCGTTCGCACCGACCTGGAACTGTGCATTGGTCAGCGAGCCGTCGATCACGTTCTGGCCGTTGAACTGGGTCTGTGTAGAGATCCGGTTCAGCTCGGCAATCAGTGAAGTCGCTTCCGAGTTCAGTGCCTGACGGTCTGAAGACGAGTTGGTCGCGTTCGCGGACTGAATCGCCAGTTCACGAATACGCTGCAGGATGTTGCCGTATTCACCCAGCGCGCCCTCTGCAGTCTGGGCCAGTGAAATCGCGTCGTTCGCGTTCCGCGCCGCCTGGTTCAAACCACGGATCTGGGTCGTGAACCGCTGTGAGATCGCCAGGCCCGCCGCGTCGTCCTTCGCGCTGTTGATTCGCAGGCCGGAAGACAGCCGCTGCAGCGCAACGCCCAACTGGCTTTGCGTTCTGTTCAGATTGCGCTGCGAGTTCAGCGACGCAATATTGGTATTGATAACTTGAGCCATAATTTTTTCTCCTAACCTTCATGCCATCGTGCATGAAAACTAAGTTGCAGTCATAGTGGATATACTCTCAACATCGGAATATTTTCCACTTCCAGCCTCTGTAACGACCGCTGCCGCCCCGGCCTTTAACATTTCCCGTGCCCGAATACAAAAAAGCGGCCGCTGTGGCGGCGCGGCAGGCACAATTACCGGGCGCGTAACAGGGATAAAGCCAAAACCCTGGCTTTTTTCGCTGGCATATTCCTTGCTGGACAACAAGACAAGGCTGATCACCGAACAGGGTTCAGCAACCCGACAAGAATTCAGGACATCCAACGACTGGAAATTCAGTAACCATTACACAAGCAAGGTGCTGCATGAACCCGAGCCAGAATACCCCGACACAAAACCACGACACGACAGGCACAGGCGAGCGTTTCGATGTCAGAAACGACACGGTCGACATCCGTACCGCCGGCGACATCGAACTCTGTGTGCCCGACTCGATCGACAACCTGGTGTGTTATGTGCTCAAGGAACAGGAACAATGGCTCGACGAGGAAACCCGTTTCGTCGCCAAGCTCGTCACTGCCAAATCACGGGTCATCGACATCGCCTCGAACTACGGCATCTATTCCCTGCCGATCGCCAGGGTGGCTGACAAGGTCTGGGTCTTTGAAACCAACCCGGTGACGATCGCCTGCCTGGGCCAGGGCATGCTGAACAATGACATCGAAAACATCGCGATCATCGATCTGCCGCTGTTTGGTGTCCCGAGCCGCGACGACAGCCCCGAACGGATCGATTCCGGTTTGCGCTGCAGCCTGGACCCGTATATCGAACGTTTCGAATTCACCGGGATCGACTTCGTGCGGATCAATATCTCCGAGGAAAGCGACAAACTGATCGCCCAAAGCGAAAAGTTCTTCGCCCTCAACAGCCCGCTGGTCATGTGCGGCCGGCACCATGACGCGCAGCAGAATGCACGCCTGGTCGAGGTCTTTGCGGCACTGGACTACCAGGCCTACTGCCTGATTCCCGGGCTGGACATACTGGCGCCGATCGACGACGTCAGCGCGATCGACTCGTACCTGACCAACCTGTTTTTCTGCAACAAGGACACTGCCCGGGCCCTCAACCAGCGTAACCTGCTGTGTACCGAGATCGCCGACACCGAGACGCTGCTCGACGACAACCCGGGGGCCTGGGAAGACTATGCCGCCCACGCGATTTACGCGCGGCCGCTGCTGGCGTTATGGAACAGCCGTGCGCCGCAGGAATTCACCGCCAAGGAGCCGCGGCACTGGTCTGCCTACAAACAGGCATTGGTCTTTCACCGGATTGCGCACAACCCGGTTTACCCGGTCAATGTCCGCAATGCCTGCCTGTACCGGGCGTTTCAACTGCTGACCGAAACCATCGACAAGCAGCCGACCTTTTCCAGGCTGCTGACCATGGCCAGGCTTTCGAGTGAGCTCGGGCTACGGGACTCGGCGGTCCAATCGTTGAAAGTGCTGCTGGAACTGCTGTGTTCGGAACACCCGGTCTCAGCCGATGAACCCTTTCTGGCCGTCCACCCGGTGTTCGAACAACTGGATCCGGGGGCGCAGCTGGGAGAATGGTGTTTTTCGTCGATCTTCCAGGCTTATGCCTGGCAGCGTAACTATTCCAGTTTCTTTTCGACCGAAAAGGAACTGGCGACCCTGGAAGAATTCCGTCATACCCCGTTCCTGCAGCCGCGTACCGAACGCGCCCGGCAGCTGCTGAAACACAAACTGGGCCTGCAGTCACAGCCGGAACTGAACGAGCTGCTGACCCTGCCGTCGGAGTTCAACCTGAATCCGCGGTTGTGGGTGTAGGGCCGCAGCCTACAAGAAATTGAACAGCGACAGGTTCTGAATCCGCAGGTAGGATTGTTGCGCGGCTTCCAGCCCGACTGTCTGCAGGTTCAGGTCGCTGACCGCCTTGGCGTAATCCAGGTCCTCGGTCAGGGAATTGACCTGTTGTAAGTCCAGGATATAGTCGGCGTTCAGGTTTTTCTGGTCTTCCAGGGTGTTCAAACGCCCGCCGAGTTCGGCCCGTATCCCGAGGATCTGTCCTTCCGCCATCTCCAGGTCGGCCAGCACACGGTTGACCGCGTTGTGAAACGCCGTCGTGCTGTTGGTCGCGGTCACACCGCCTTCCAGCGCCGTGACCAGGTTCTGTACCGTGGTAAACAGGCTCTGGTTGCCGCTCGGCGTGACACTGAAGCTGTCACTGGTGCGCGGCGTGCCGCTGATACTGGTCTGGTAGCCGTTGAAGGTAATCGCTGCCCCGTCCTGGTAGGTGCCGCTGGTCTCGATATTTCCCTGGCTGTCCTCGACCAGGTAAAACGTGGCATCGGCCTGTGACAGGGTGATCGTGTTGCTGGCCGCCGATTCCGTCAGGGCCGAGCCGAAATAACCGGTCACTGTGTCACCGTCACCACCGGTAAAGCCGCTGAAACTCTCGTTCACCGTGATATCGGCGGCCGACGGCGGTACGTTGGCCAGGTACAGGTTCGAACCGACCACGTAGGCGCGCACGTTGGTCGTGCCGGACGCGGTATTGATCTGGTTGGCCAGCCCGGACAGGGTGTTGATCGGTGTGCCGGTCTCGTCTACCGTGTAGACCGTCGTGCCGTTGATCTGCAGGCTGTAGGACAAGGTATCATCGGTGCCGATCACATCGTTGAAGCTCAGGCTCGATCCGGCGCTGGTCGAACTCGGAAACACGATCGAATAGGTATCTCCATCCAGCTGCGTCGGGTCGACGACTGAACCCGGATCGATGATGCCGTTCCCGCTGTTACTCAGGTTGTCGTTGACGACGAAACTGCCGTTGCCGTTGCTGATCTCCAGAAAGACACGGCTGCCGGAGTCACTGCTGACCACCTGCCGGGCCTCGCTGATCTGCAACTGGCGCTGACCCTGGTCACCGTTGTACACAAAGGTGTCGTTCGGCCCCTTGGCAAACGGCCGGGTCTTGCCCTGGTATCCCGCAAAAATATATTCGCCGTTGGCGTTTTTGGTATTCGCCGCGGCCAACAGCTCGTCCAGGCGCTGGCGCACCTCGGAGGCGATCATCTTCCTGGTTTCGGCGTTTTGTGAGTCATTGTTGCCCTGGACCGCCAGTTCGCGGATACGGCGGATGGTCGTACCGACCGTTTCCAATGCTGTTTCTTCCAACTGCGTATACTGGGTCGCGATATCGATATTGGCCTGGTATTTTTCCGTGGTCTGGATCGATTGCTTGAAATTCAGGATGCGGGTCGCGCCGGTCGGATCGTCCGACGGCGTCAGGATACGCCGCCCGGTCGCCAGCTGCTGCTGGGTCTTGCCGAGCTTGCGCTGCCGGTCGAGCAGAATATTGATCGCATCGAGCGAAAGTTGTTTGGTCGATACACGCATTACCTGGATACAACGTTGATAATCGTCTGAAACATCCGGTCGGCAGTGGCAATCATCTGCGACACGGCCTGGTAAGCCTGCTGGAACTGCAGCATGTTGGCTGCCTCCTCATCCAGGTTGACCCCGGACTTGGCTTCACGCGCCGCCACCGACTGGTTCAACAGCACCTCCTGTGCATCCCGCGTCAGCTCCACTTTACGCGTCTCCGTACCTATTTGAGCGACCAGATTGGTGTAAGCTGTATTGAAATCTTCGGTCCCCCCCGACAAGGTCAGCTGGTTCTGCAACCCGGCCATTAGTAAGACATTGCGATTGTCACTGACACCGCTGGTATTGGGCGACACCGTAAACACATCACCAAGATTGGGGGTGCCGCTGACACTGGTCTGGATGCCATTGAAACTGATCGTGTTTCCGGCGGTATAGGCGCCGTCGGCAACCGCCGCACTGGACGAGTCGAGCACGATATAACTATCAGCCGCCCCACTGAAAGTGAGGGTGTTGGTGTTCGCGACCCCGGTCAGTGCGGAACCGAAATAGCCAGTCACGGTATCCGCCGCATCGGCCGGCGCGTCGGTACTCAGTGTCTCGGTGACGGTGATCGCAGTGGCCGAAGGCGGCTCGTTGGCCAGGTACAGGTTCGTGCCCGCGGCGTTGACATAGGCCCTGACCCCGGTGGTACCGACCGCGCCGTTGATCTGTGCAGCCAGCGCATTCAGGTCCGCCAGCGGCGCGGCACCCTCGGTCTGCGAATAGACCAGGTTGCCGTTGATCCGTAACTCGTACTGCACCACGTTGTCGCCGTCTTCGCTGATCACACCGACACCGCCGCCGGCCGCGGCCCCGGCGTTGTCGGCCAGGATCACTTGGTAGGTGTCTGCCACGTAAGCGGTGGCGCTGCTGATCCGGGTGTCACCGACCTGGCCTGTGCCGGTATTGCTCAACGCGTTTTCAGCCCGCACCGGCACCGCGGCCGCCACACTGCGCGGGTCGCTGATCGCCGCGCTGATTCCCCTGGCGCCGTTGGCGGTCGGACGGATCAGGTAACTGTCCCCTGCCCCAGGCGCCGAGGCAATGATAAAATCCACGCCGTCCTGGTTATAGGTAAACGGGTAACCGGAACTGGCATCGATACTGAACACGGTATTGTCCTCGAGCCGCGTCAGCGTATACTGGTTGGCGCCGTTGTACTGTAGACGATAGTCGCTGGTGGTCAGGCTGCCGGCGTCGGTAATCTGCGCGCTGACGACACCGGCCCCGGTGATGCTGTTGCGGCTGGAGTCGGTGACGACCGGGCCGAACGTACTGGTATTGAGCGGACTGAAAAAGTCCCCGCCCAGCTGCCCGTTGAGATCCATCCCCAGGCGGTTCTGTGCATTGACCGTGCTGGCCAGCACCAGCGCGATCCGGCCGATCGCATTCCTGGCCGGTTCCAGGCTGGTGTCGAGAAACTGGGTCGCTGCACCGATACGCCCGCCCGTCAGTTGTTGCGATATGTTGACCGTGGTATTGCCGTTGCTGACGAAAATATCCTTGCGTGTCGGATCGAACTCATTGACACCGGTCGACAATGTCTGTGCCACCACGCCGGTCACCAGTGCCTGGCCGCTGCCGATAAACACGTTCAAGGCTCCGTCCGACTGTTCGACCGTGCTGACCGAGACATGCTCCGCCAGCTTCTGCACCAGCAGATCACGCTGGTCGAGCAGATCGTTGACCGGCTGATTGGCGGCGTTGCCGAATGCCGCGGTGATCTGGCTGTTCAACGCCGCCAGGTCCTTGGCCAGGCTGTTGACCTCGATCACGCTGTTTTCGATCGTCGCATTGGCCTCGCGGGCGAGCTCATCGAAACGCTGCTGAAAATTACCGAAACGGTTGATCAGTGCGTCAGTCTGGCCCAGCAGCACCTGGCGTGCCGTCAGTGACGAGGGATCGTCGGCGACATCCTGGAAGGCGTCGAAAAAATTCTGCAGTCCCGGCGCCAGCCCTGCATTCGGATCGGCGACCAGGTTGTCGAGCTGTGAATTCAAGCCGTACAGTTCGTTCAGCTGCGAGGCCAGCCCGGTATTGCTGATCAGCTGGGTGTTGATAAACGCATCGTATTCGCGGGTAATACCGGCCACCTTGACCCCGGAACCGATATAGCCGAAGCCCACGAACTCGGGCGGCCGCGCGGTCAAGTCGACGGTCTGGCGGCTGTAGCCCTCGGTGTTGACATTGGCGATATTCTGACTGACCGTCGCCAGTTTCGACTGAAACGCCTGCAGGCCCGAGACACTGATCTGTAAGATGGTTGCCATGCTTGCTTTTCCCGGTTAGTGTTGCCCGGTGTGCTCCATTCCGTCCGGCTAGCTCACCAGTTGTTTCATTACATCCTTGAATGTCGTGCCGTTGATTATCTGCATCAGCTTGCGGCCGTAGTCCGGGTCCGTCGCATACCCCGACTCATCGATGGCCTGAATGAATTTCTTCAGGTCACCACCCGATTGCAGCACCTTCTCGTAACGCGGGCTGCTCTTCAAGAGCTGTGCATAGTCCTGGATGCTCTGCTCCTGGCTTGGGTAGACACGGAACTCCTGTTTGACAGTCTTCAGCTCGATGCCCATCTTTTCCCGGGTCTGCGCCACCACGCTGGGCCCCTGCCAGGCTTTGCTGTTCTTGATCCCGAACAGGTTGTTCGCGCTTTTGCCGTCCCGGGTCTTGGCGACATGTTTACCCCAACCGGTCTCGAGGATCGCCTGCGCCAGTATCCCCTTGGGGTTGACCTTCAACTCCTTGGCGATCTGCTGCACCTGCGACCAGACACGCTTGACGAATTCCAGCGGTGTCACCGGGTTCTTCGGGTCGGTCCCGGCCTCTGCAACAGGTGTTTTGACCGCGGCGTTTTTATCGACCAGCGCGCTCAGCTTCTGTGTCACCTGCTGCTTGAGCTGCTGTAACTGCCGGTTGATCTGCAGGCGGCTGTTGGCGTCGGCGGCCGGTACAGCGGTTTTGGTCTCCACCGCCGCCGTGCCAGGCAGGCTGCTGCTCGTCGCCGGCATCTTGCCCTTCAGTTGTGCGACGATCATGTCCGCCAACCCAAGGCCCTTTTTTTCTGACAGCTGAATCGAAATCTGCTTGTCGAACATGTCGCGGTAGGTCCTGCTCTGCTCGCTGTCGAACAGGCCGTCCCCGGGACTGGTA